>DASYSS010000103.1 GCA_036003045.1 Gemmatimonadaceae bacterium | reverse complement strand
CCGGTTACTCGGTCCTCCCTCAAACGCGCTTGCCGTTCCGCATCGCGCTCGGCACGTCCGACGTCTACGGCGACAACCGATCGAGCGACTCCCCTTCCCTCTGAACATGAGGAACTGCGCAGCAGCACGAGGAACGAAAAGGCATGACTAGGGTGCAGTCTTGGGTGCAGTCAAAACCGCGTCGTCCGTGCACTGCGGCTGTCACTTTCGTGCAACCTTCGGCTCGCCGTGCCGCGCGCCTCTCCACTCAGTGGTGCGTCGCGGAAGTGGCGGCGACGGGGGGGCCGCGTAGGTTTGGGTGATGCCGACCAGCAGTCTCGCGGCGCCGCCCGAGGTCCGGTGACCGAGCCAACGTCATCGATCTCCGACGCGGACCTTTCAGCCCGACTCGGGCGGGCGCTAGCGCCGGCGTACGAGCTCGATCGAGAGCTTGGTCGCGGCGGGATGGCCGTCGTCTACAGCGCGCTTGATTCGCGGCTCAAGCGACGCGTCGCCGTCAAGCTCCTGCCGCCCGACCTGGCCTTTCGGGCCGACATTCGCTCTCGGTTCCTGCGCGAGGCGGAAACCGCCGCGCAACTGAATCATCCCAACATCGTTCCAATCTTCAGCGTCGACGAACGCGACGGGCTCGTTTACTTCGTGATGGCGTTCGTGCGAGGCGGCAGCCTGGGCGATCGGCTGCGCCAGAGTGGCGCGCTGCCGATCGACGACGTTCGCCGCATCCTTCGCGAGCTGTCGGATGCGCTCGGCTACGCGCATCGCAATGGCGTGGTCCATCGCGACATCAAGCCCGACAACATCTTGCTCGATGCCGACGCCGGCCGGGCAATGATCACCGACTTCGGTATCGCGCGTGCGGCGAGCGGCGCTGAAGGAACTCGGCTCACGGCGACCGGCGTGTCGATGGGGACACCGGCGTACATGTCGCCCGAGCAGTGCGCGGGTGACCGGGACATCGACGGTCGGTCCGACCTTTATTCGCTCGGCGCGATGGCGTATCAGATGTTGACCGGCCAGCCGCCGTTCGCCGGCACCAGTACGCCGGCCGTCATGATGAAGCACGTCACTGAAACGCCGGTTCCGCCGCATAACCACCGCGCGGAGATTCCGCGCGATCTCGAGCAGATCGTGCTCAAGCTCTTGGAGAAGGACCCGGCCAATCGATTCGCCACCGGCCAGGATGTCGTCGCCGCGCTCGACGGCGCTCCAGTCGCTCCGTTGGCGTCGTCGCGTTCATCCGTGTCGGCGTCAACGGTGCGGAATGAGTTGAGTTTTGGCACTGACTTGGGGAGCCGAGCGATCGCCGACTTCCGGAACCGGGCGATCGAGGAGGCGACGACGCGTTGGGAGGAACGCGCCGCCTCGAAGCGCGCCAGACGCGAGGCCAAACGCAAGGCCAAACAACAGGCGCTGTCAATCCCCGAACGTGTGCGTGCGTTTCGCACGCGCGTGGTGGGTTACGTCGCCACCAGCCTCTTCCTGGTTGGAATCAACTACATGACCGGGGATGGCTTTTGGTGGGCGATCTTCCCTGTGCTGGGCATGGGTCTCGGCGCAGCGAAAGAGTTGGGCGGCCTCTGGGCCGACGGGGTGCCGATTACATCGATTTTCGGGCGGCAACTGCCACCGGATCTCGTGCCCGCCGGATTGCCGGCTGGTGCTCCGACCAGCGCCGCGCCGTCGACTGACCCCGCCGTGCTCGCGAGCCCACATGGCGCAACGCTTCGGCAGGCGACCTCCGACTACGCGCGCGTTCAGGAGTTGATCAACCGGCTGAGCGACACCGAGCGAAAAATGCTGCCCGAGGTAAAACCGACCGCGGACGCGCTTTTCGCGCGCATTCAAGCACTCGCGCCCACCCTCCACCGTCTCGACGTGGAGATCGGAACCGACCGCGCGAAGTCGCTCGACGAGCGCATCGCCCAACTCGAAGCACAGCCGGGCGACGCCGCCGATCGCGAGCGCCGACTGAACCTGTGGCGCCGGCAGCGTGACATGGTCGCCGAACTGGAAGCGTCGCGCGTGAAGTTGCTCGAGCAGTACGAGAGCGCCGGCCTGCTCCTGCAGAATCTCGCGCTCGACCTGCTCAAAGTCCGCTCGTCCGGCCTCGACTCGGCACTCAGCGGAATCACCAGCGCGACGCAACAGGCCCGAGCGTTGTCACGAGAGATCGGCTACGTCCTGAACGCGGCGGACGAGTTGCGGGATCTCGAGGCGAAAAAACCGTAAACGCTGTCATGCTCACCACCGAACGAATCGAGCCAATCACTCGGAAGTGATTGGCTCGTCGATAGCAGGGGTGGGACTCGAACCCACGACCCCGGCATTATGAGTGCCGTGCTCTAACCACCTGAGCTACCCTGCCCCATTTCCCTCATGCCCTAGAACAAATCGGCCGGTCCCTAGGGACCGGCCGTTCAGTAGCGGGGGCGGGATTTGAACCCGCGACCTTCGGGTTATGAGCCCGACGAGCTACCAGGCTGCTCCACCCCGCGGCAGTATCAGAAAACTAAGGTTCACCAGGAGGGTGTCAAGTTTGCCCCTCCAACGAGTTCGACAGGCGCGCGTCGTGCCGCGCCGAGCCTCAGAACTCGCGCTTCTTCATTTCCTTGAAGAACTTCGTCCGCTCGATGTCCGCGTCTTCGGGCGGCTTGGGAAGCGTCTTGTCGAACTGGCGGCCGTCGCGCGCCTTCGTGAGCTTCGCGGCCTTCGCGGCGTTCTGGCGGACCAGCTTCTGGAGTTGTTTGTCGTCCATGGGAGGGTGGACAGGTGGACGGGTGGTCTGGTGAACGGGTTTCGGCGGGAGTCCTACTTGAATCCTAACACCCGGTCACTCGCGGGGCGCGGCACATTCTACGTCAGTTGACTGTGTTTCGGGGATCGGTGACCGGAGACCGGTGACCGCTTCTCTCTAGTCGACGACCGAGTCGCCACCCTGGCAATTCCAACTACCCCAGCCGAGCCCCCGGCGTGTCCTCACCCGCCGTCGCGGTCGACGTCGCTCCACACACGGCGCCATTCAGGCGATTTCCACTGCTCACGCCGTTCACCGAGGACGACAGGATAGGAACGTCTCGTCCGAGCGGCCACGCGAAGCGTGCCGCACGACGACCCGAATCTACCGTTTCCGGCCCGCGCTATCCGCCGGTGTCGTAAACCTATATAAGAGTTCTTTGTTCCCCCGCACCATGCCGAACACCTCGCGCGCGATGCGCTCCTGCGTCGCGGGGTCCTTTTGGACTCTGTCGGCGTATTGCTTGAGGGAATCGACGACGTGCTGCAACGAGTCGATCGACTTCGTGATGCGCGCGGTCTCGCTGCGCTGGCGGAAGAGATCGAGCGTGCTGAATTCCCCGCCCTCGATCGCGAACCAGACGGCCACGACCGCCAGCACGGCGATGCCGAGACGCTTCAGCACCGGCGCCATCGCCGACGCCATTTCCTACAGGCCGTACAGCGCGCCGCCGGGGAACTCGGCCGACGCGCCCAGCTCCTCCTCGATGCGCAACAGTTGGTTGTACTTCGCGACGCGGTCGGTGCGGCTCGCCGAGCCGGTCTTGATCTGACCCGTCCCTGTCGCAACGGACAAATCGGCGATAAAGGTGTCTTCGGTCTCGCCCGAGCGGTGCGAGATGATCGAGAGATACCCGGCGGCGCGCGCCATCTCGATCGCCTCGAGCGTTTCGCTGAGCGTGCCGATCTGGTTCACCTTGATGAGGATCGCGTTGCCGACGCCGCTCTCGATGCCGCGCGCCAGACGCTCCGTATTCGTGACGAAAATGTCGTCGCCGACCAACTGACAGCGGTCGCCAAGCGCGGACGTGAGCTTCGCCCAGCCGTCCCAGTCGTCCTCGGCGAGGCCGTCTTCTATAGATACGATCGGATACTCGTCGAGCCAGCTCTGATACAGCTCGATCATCCCCTGCGCGTCCTTCTTCGCGCCGCTGCTCTTCTTGAACGTGTAGACGCCGTCCGCGTACAGCTCGCTCGCCGCGACGTCGAGCGCGAGGGCTATTTCCTTCCCTGCCGTATAGCCGGCTGCATCAATTGCCTCGAGGATCACCTTGAGCGCTTCTTCGTCGTCGCGCAGATCGGGCGCGAACCCGCCTTCGTCGCCGACGCCCGTCGCCAGCTTGCGGCGCACGAGCACCTTCTTGAGCGAGTGAAATACCTCCGCGCCCATACGAAGCGCTTCGGCGAACGACTCGGCACCGACCGGCACGATCATGAATTCCTGAAAGTCCACGCTGTTGGTGGCGTGCGCGCCGCCGTTGAGGATGTTCATCATCGGCACGGGCATCACGCGCGCGAGCGGGCCGCCGAGGTATCGATAGAGCGGCTGTCCCGAGGCCATCGCGCCGGCGCGCGCGCAAGCCAACGACACGGCGAGCATCGCGTTCGCGCCGAGGCTCGACTTGTTGGGCGTGCCATCGAGCTCGATCATGGCCCCGTCGATCGCCAGCTGGTCGGTGACCGTCTGGCCGATGAGCGCCGGTGCGATCGTCTCTTCGACGTTCTGCGCGGCGTTGAGGACGCCCTTTCCCCCGTATCGATCCGAATCGCCGTCGCGCAGCTCGACGGCTTCGTGCTCGCCGGTGCTCGCGCCGCTCGGCACCGCGGCGCGGGCCGTCGTGCCGTTGGAGCAGATGACGTCCGCCTCGAGCGTGGGGTTGCCCCGGCTGTCGAGAATCTCGCGGGCTTTGATTTCCGTGATGGTGATCATTCGAGTGCGAAGAACGGCGAGCTGGTGGACGGGTGGACTGGTGGACAAGTGGACGGTGTCTTCACTCTTGGCGTTCGCCGGCGGCGGCGATGGCGCGCTCTGAGGAACTGACGCCGTATAGACGATGGAGCGCGTCGTCCATCACCGACCAAACCGTCGTCGTCAACTCGCTCCGCGCCTCGTAGTCGAGACCCTCCGTCGGAATCGGATCGAGGAAATGTAGGTCGATCACCCCGGAGCGAATCCGGAACGACCCTTTGGGCATGACCTCGCGCGCCCCGTGGACGATGGTTGGGATGAGCGGGGCCTGCGACGCGATGGCGAACACGAACGGTCCTTTCTTGAAGGGACGGAGATGGTAGTCGAACCCGCGCGTCCCCTCGGGGCACACGATGATCGACCGCCCTCCCTTGACCGCGCCGGCGGCCATCTCATACGACTCGAATGCGGCCTTTCGGTTGTCACGGTCGAGAAACACGATGCCGACGACTTGGGCGGCAAAGCCGAAGAGCGGGATCTTCCGCAATTCCGACTTGGCGATGAAGCTGCACCACGGCACCTCGGAGGCGAGCGCGAAGATGTCGAACCAACTCACGTGGTTGGCGCAGTAGACGGCGCCCTGACCGGCCGGCAAACGCTCGCCGTGTACGCGCACGCGTACGCCCGCCGACCAGTTGACGGAGCGAGCCCAGAGGCGGACACAACGCGCGTAGATCGAGTCCGGGCCCTGCTTTACCCGAAAAAGTCCGGCGATGATGACGACCGGGGCGAGCACGGCTGTCATCAGCAGAGCGACGAGGCCGACGAAGAGACTTCGCATCAATTCGAAAAGTGATCGTGCCCAGACACGGCGGCAACGCGCGCGCCCGTCACGTCGACGCCGGCGGGGCCAGGCGAGACGCGGCCGATCTCCGTGAGATCCAGCGAGAACCGTCTCGCGAACTCGGCGGTGTCGAATGCGACCGGTGACGTGACGATCAGCTCGTATTCCTCTCCGCTCGAGAGCGCGGTGTCCGTGTTCACGTCGGAAAAACAGGGAACGCGCGCGGCGTCGATCGAGATGAGGACGCCGCTCGCCGCGCTCAGCTGGCCGAGATCGGCGATGAGACCGTCGGAAATATCGACGGCCGCGCTCGCGCCATGGTCGGCGAGCCAGCGAGCCTCGTCGAGGCGAGGAGCCGGGTCCGCGAAACGTTCGCGGAAGATGCCCGGAGACTCGCCGCGCTCGAGACGCTCGACCGCCGCGCGAGGCGCGCCGAGTCGGCCGGTCACGTACACGCGATCACCCAAGCGTGAGGAGCGCCGCGTGAGCGGTGCGAACGCCGAACCCAGCACGGTCGTGGTGATCGAGAGCTCACTGCCGTCGCTCAAATTGCCGCCGAGCACGAAGGTATTCGCGTTCGACACGGCGTCGGCGAGGCCGTCGGTTAAGGAATCGAGCTCCGCACGCCACGCCTCCGGAAGCACCATCGCGACGAGGACGCCGAGCGGCTGAGCCGCCATCGCGGCAAGGTCGCTGAGCGCCGCGACGACGGCTCGGCGAGCAATCTCGCGCGGCGTGAGCCAGCCGGGTCCGAAATGCTTTCCTTCGACGACGCTGTCCACGCTGACGACGAGCGAGTCGCCTCGTGGAACCGCGAGAACGGCGGCGTCGTCGCCAATTCCCTTCGCGCGCGGACCGAGTCGGCGGAGAATCGAGCGGATGGCGTCGAACTCGGCGCCGGGTCCCAGTGGAGTGTTGGCGGTCATCGACCCGGTGGACGGGTGGACGGGTGGACGCGTGGACCGGACAGCGAAAGTTCGGTGAGAACTGGATAGCGCGCCGGTCGAGTGTCGAAATGCCAGCTCGCGCGGAGCTCGCGGACGACGTCGTCGAGTGAGAGGCCGCGAACGACGCCATCACCCGTGACGCTCGCTCGTTCGGCCGCTCGTCCGTGAACCCACGCGGCGGCGGCACCGGCGCAAAGTGGATCACCGATTTGAGCGAACAGAGTTCCCGCGATGCCGCTCAATACGTCGCCGCTGCCGCCTGTGGCGAGCACGGGAGTTCCGGCGGCGCTCACGAGCCGATCGCCGGCGGGACTGGTGATGACCGTCGGAACACCCTTGAGGAGGATCGTCGCCCCGGTGTGCTTCGCGAGATCGGCGCCAATCTCGAAGCGGTTTGCCAAGATGTCGGCCGGTTCGGCGCCGGACAGCCGCGCGAACTCGAACACGTGGGGCGTAACGAGGGTCGGTCGGCCGGAGAGCGTCTGGAAAAGCTCCTCGCGCCGTTTGGCGAGATGCGTGATCGCGTCCGCGTCGATGAGCGTCGGACCCTTCCACGCATCGAGCACTCGGTGGAGAAGCGCTTCACTGTCCGGCCCGAGTCCCAGGCCGGGCCCAATGACGAGTGCGTCGGCCCACGACAAGACGTCGCGGTGAAGTGCGTCGTCGTCGGCGGGCCACGCGGCACAGAGCGCCTGTGGTTCGGCTTCTTGAACGGGTTGAACGCTCTCGCTGGCGACGACGAGCTTCACCATACCAACGCCGCTGCGCAACGCCGAACGTGCCGCGAGCACACTTGCCCCGGCCATTCCGCGCGCGCCGCCGATGATCGCGAGCTTTTTTCGCGTGCCCTTATGGGCGTCCCACGCGATCGGTGGGAGCTGCGCGGCGACCCACGCCTCGTCGACTAACTCCGGGAGCCGGTGGGCCGGCGAGCCAGGAGGCCGCGATTGCATGACTGCGGTTCCGGCATCACGGCCAATCGGCCACGCGGCGGTCCCAGTCAAACCAATGTCGAGAACAACGATGCTCCCGCATGCCTCGCGATTCACCAAATGGCCGCGCTTGATCGAGCCGAAGGTAAGCGTGAGATCGGCGCCGGCGAATTCCCCGAGAGTTTCGCCGGTCGAGGCATCGAGTCCGCTCGGAACGTCGACGGCGACGACCGTGGCGCCGCGTCGGCGCGCCGACGCACACGCCGCGATGGCTTTCGCGATCTCGCCGCGCGGCGCGCCGGTCGAGCCGGTGCCGAGCAAGCCGTCGACGACGACCGATTCTCCGCCGACGCTCGCCTGCTCGAGAGAAACGATCGCGCCATCGCCGAGCACTTCGATGGTGAGAGCGCGTTCGGCGCGCGCGTCAGGCGTGGCGGCCGCGACGGGCTCGATGATTCGGACGCGAGCTCCGACCCCGTTCAGCGCGCGCGCGATGACCCAAGCGTCGCCGCCGTTGTTGCCCGGACCGGCGAGAATGAGGACGCCCGACTCCAGACGATCACGAAATCGAAGTCCCATCTCCGACGCGGCCGCGGCGCCGGCACGCTGCATGAGCGCGCGCGAAGGAACGCCTGCATTGATTGTCGAGGAATCGAGGGCCGCGGATTCCGCACTCGTGACCACTCGGATGAGAGGGCGCACGACGCGTCGGTGGCGGCGGGGGCGGGGTCGGTCTAACTCAGACCGAGATCGCCCCGCACCACGGGTATTCGCGCTCGAACGCCTGGTCGAAATCGAAGACGCCGATGAATTCATCGCGGCTGTCGGTCGGTTGGCTCATCAGGAGCCCGAGATCGACCAGCGTGAATACGACGTCGCCGATGTCGGCGCTCGTGCGGAGTCCCCAATGCTCGAGCACGAGCCGGGACATGACGCCGAAGCGCTCCAGCGCCAGGTCTCGGCAGGCGAGCGCTAGCTCCCGCCCGGTGATGTGTCGGCGCTCATCGAGCCGCTGTTGGCAGTATTCCAGGGCAGCCAGGATGAAGACGTAGGCGCGCTCATCGAACCGCTGCTCTCGCATACGGATGCGGTCCATGATGCCTTCGCGAAAGGCCAGTTCAGGCATGGGCGCGGGACAAGGCGGCTCGTAACATCGCGACGGTGGCCAACTTAGCCAGTGATACGGGGTTGGGACGCTGGGACACGCCCAAAAATGGCGTGCGAGGCGCCTATCCACAACTCCCCACCGCAAGGATTTGTAGCGGCGTCGAGCAGGGCGCGGGGAGAATTGGTAGATTTATCCAATCCTAGTGGTTCCCGCAGCATCCTCGTTGCCCCCCGAGAATGAAGCGCGCCTTCAAGTACGACGCCGCTATTAGTGCCACCGAGTTCGACGCTCTTGGAGTCGACGAGCTCTCCAGACGGCTGCAGCAACGTATCGGCAAGACCATTTACGCGACCCCGCGAAACGGCGACAAGCCCCAGACCGCCGCGACGCTGGCCGCCGCGAAACGTTTGATCGAGAAAGAGTCACGCGTCGTCGTCGTCCTGTTCCAGCGACTCTGGGGAACGGGAGCCACGGCGCATGACGCCGCGGCGCTCAAAACCCGGATCGGAAAGCTCAAGCGGAAGGACGTCATCGTCGTCCCGCTCGACAACGCGCCGATCCCCGGCTGGCTCAAGGGAACGGTGATTCGCGCCTCGGACGCGCCGGCGAGCAGCGCCGTGGTGGACGCGATCGTTGCGGCCATCGTGGCGACGGGAGGTTCCTCCAAGCGACAGACGGACGCCCTCGTCGCGGCTCGAGTCGCCGACGACGAGAAGCGCGCCCGCGCGCGGACCGCGTTTCTCGCGTCGCAACGCGCGCTCGCGCTTATCAATCGAGAGTTGGACTCACTCTCGAATGCCGTACTCCGGTTGTGCCAGACGCCCGGCACCCTTCCGCCGGGCCTGGCTCCCGAGATGCGGCGGACGCCCGATCGCTACACGGTTCAGCTCGGGCCCGTGGGCTTGAGCTTCTCGTGGATCCGTGGACGCTCGAACTCGATCGCCGACGGACAACTGCTCGTGATCGAATGGAGCGGCCAACTCGCCGACGCGACGCCGACGGCGGAATCGGAGATGGCGATGCCGGCGTTCGAGCACGTGCTGCAGGCGCACGCGACGAGTCCGGAAGACTGGCATTGGCGGCGGACCGACCTCGATCTGTGCGCGTACACGACGCGAGATCTCGCGGCGCAGTGCGTGACGTCGGTCGTGAAACGGCTGGCGAACGTGAAGCCGGTGGCGAATGGCAACGGGGCCGTGAGACCTATGTTGGCGGCGGCGGGAGCTCGATAGAGAGAGACCTGCCGAAGGCCGAAACTTCCGAACTCCGAAACTGCCGACGGCCGAAACTTCCGAAGGCCGAGGCGGCGAAGCTTTCAAGAGCCGAGAACTTCCGAAAGCCGAAAACCGCCGAAGCCCGACAAAACCAGACCGGCGTCAGGAGCGAGTCAATCTCGCGCTTGACGCCGGTGGTCGTTCAGGTCTCGGGGTTCGGCCGCTGTCGGAGTTTGTCAGTTTCGGAGTTCGGACGTTTCGCGGTCTCGGCGTTCGGCAGTTTCGGAGTTTGTCAGTTTCGGAGTCTGGAAGTCTCGGAGTCTGGCACTTCTCAGCGCGCTCTACGCGTACAACGGAAACTCCTTCGTCAACGCGTGCACGTCTTGTTTGACCGCCACCGCGACCGCTTTGTCTTCAGGGGCCGCAAGCACCCGATCGATCAGCGCGGCGATCCGCGCCATCTCGCGTTCTCCCATTCCTCTCGTCGTCACGGCCGACGTCCCGACCCGAATTCCGCTCGTGACGAACGGCGACTGCGTCTCCTTCGGCACGGTGTTCTTGTTGACCGTGATCGCCGCTTCGTCGAGCGCGATCTGCGCGACTTTCCCGGTCAGCCCTCGGCTGCGGAGATCGACGAGCATGAGGTGGTTGTCGGTGCCTCCCGAGACGATCTGGAAGCCGCATGAGGAAAGCGACGAGGCAAGCGCGCGCGCGTTCGAGATGACGCACCTCGCGTAATCCTTGAACGACGGCTCGAGGGCTTCCTTGAAGCACACCGCTTTTGCCGCGATGACGTGCTCGAGCGGGCCTCCCTGGCTGCCGGGAAAGACGGACTTGTCGATCGCCTTCGCATGCGCCGCCTTGCACAAAATGAGGCCGCCGCGAGGACCGCGAAGTGTCTTGTGTGTCGTGGTGGTGACGACGTCGGCGTGCGGGATCGGCGACGGATACGCGTCGGCGGCGACCAAGCCGGCGAAGTGCGCCATGTCCACCATGAGGATCGCGCCGATCTCGCGCGCGATGTCGGCAAACGCGGCGAAGTCGATCTCGCGCGAGTACGCGCTGTAACCGGCGAGCACGAGCTTTGGCCGATGCTCGAGCGCTTTGCGTCGAAGGTCGTCGTAGTCGAGCAGTCCTTCTTCCGTCACGCCGTAGGACACGGCGTGATACAGCATGCCGGAAAAATTCACCGGCGAGCCGTGCGTCAGGTGCCCGCCGTTCGACAGATCCATACCGAGGAACGTGTCGCCGGGCTTCAGGAACGTGGACATCGCCGCGAAATTCGCCTGCGCACCGGAGTGCGGCTGGACGTTCGCGTGTTCGGCGGAGAACAGCTTCTTCGCGCGATCGATCGCCAACTGCTCGACCTGATCGACGATTTCGCATCCACCGTAGTACCGCTTGCCGGGCAGTCCCTCGGCGTACTTGTTGGTGAGCGACGAGCCCATCGCCTCGAGCACGGCGGGCGAGACGAAGTTCTCGCTGGCGATCAGCTCGAGACCCTCGCGCTGCCGCCGCGTTTCGGCTTCGATGAGAGCCGCGATGTCGGGATCGGTTTCGCGGAGCGCCGCTCCCGGCGACGACAGTCGGTGCCTGATCCAGTCATTCATGATTGAGTCGGCTCCATCGCCGGATGCTTCACGGGTTTCGCGCTTCGCCGTCGGCGCGCTCGATCTTCTGAATGCGACGGGAGTGGCGCCCACCTTCGAACGCCGTCTCGAGCCACGCGTCGAGAATCGCGGCGCCCTGATCGGCATTGAGGAATCGCGCCGGGAGCACGAGGACGTTCGAGTCGTTGTGCTGCCGTGCCAACTTGGCGATCTCCGGATTCCACGCGACCGCCGCGCGAACGCCCGAATACCGATTCGCGGTGTAGCTCATGCCGAGCCCGGTGCCGCAAAGGAGAATGCCGCGGTCGACTTCTCCGTCCGACACGCGCCGCGCGAGCGGATGCGCGTAGTCGGCGTAGTCCGCCGATTCCGCGCTGTCCACGCCGAGGTCGTCGACGTCGAAGCCGAGATCGGCGAGTCGGTGCTCGAGCGCTTCCTTGAGCGCGAACCCGGCGTGGTCGGAAGCAATCAGAATTCGCTCGCTCATTGCGGCCCCATAACTGGGTGAACGGGTGGACGCGTCCACCTCATTTGTTCGGCCACTGCGGCCACGTCCGCACCATGGAATTGACCGCGCGAATGCGTTGCTCGGCGAGCCGGTCCGCGGCGAGATAGGTCGGGACCTTCTCGGTCTTGGCGATTTCGAACACCTTGAGCACGGTGTCGTAGATCTCGTCGGCTTTGCGGAACGAACGGGCCGACGTCCACCCGGCCAGCTCGCCGTAGACGTTGATGACGCCGCCGGCGTTGGCGACGTAGTCGGGCGCGTAAGTGATGCCGCGCGCTTCGAGCGCGTCGCCGTGCCGCTCCTCGAGCAGCTGGTTGTTCGCGGCGCCGGCGACGATCGCGACCTTGAGCTGCGGAATCGTCTTGTCGTTGATGATCGCGCCCAGCGCGCAGGGCGCGAAGATGTCGGCCTCGGCGCAATAGATGTCGTCGAGCCCGACCATGCGCGCGGAGAATTCGGCGGCGACGCGCTTCACGCGATCCACGTCGATGTCGCTGACGATGAGCTTCGCGCCCGCCTCGTGCAGTTCCTTCGCGAGATAGTAGCCGACGTGGCCGCAGCCCTGGATCGCGACCGTCTTGCTGGAGAGATCGTCTGAGCTCCATCGCTCTTTCGCCGACGCCTGGATCGCGCGGAATACGCCGTGTGCGGTGACCGGCGACGGATCGCCCGAACGGCCGGCGAGACCGCTCACGTAGTCGGTCTCCATGTGCACGTAATCCATGTCGGCCGTGCTCGTGCCGACGTCTTCGGCGGTGATGTAGCGCCCGCCCAGGCTTTCGACGAATCGGCCGTGCGCGCGGAAAATCATCTCTCGGTCGGACGTCTTGTTGTCGCCGATGATGACCGACTTGCCGCCGCCGAGGTTCAAGCCGGCGACCGCGTTCTTGTACGTCATGCCGCGGGCGAGACGCAAGGCGTCGACGACCGCGTCCTCGTCGGTCGCGTAGCTCCAGAAACGAGTCCCGCCGAGCGCGGGGCCCAACACGGTGCTGTGGATGGCAACGATCCCGCGATATCCGGACGCCGAATCCTGACAGAGCACGAGCTGCTCGTGCCCCATGGCGGCGATTGTATCGAAGAGCTTCATGTCGTTCGGGGAGGAAAACTTGGTGGTGAGAGATGACTGCCAAGCTCCGAAACTGCCGAGCTCCGAGACTGCCGAACAGCGAAACTGCCAAACTCCGAGACTGCCAAACTCCGAAAACTGCCGAACTCCGAAAACTGCCGAACTCCGAGAACTGCCAACTCCGAAAAAGTCACAGCGTGGTGACCGGTGACCGGGACCGGCTACCGGTGCGAGTACAACTCCCGCGCGATCACGATACGCTGAATCTCCGACGTGCCCTCGTAAATCTCCGTGACTTTGGCGTCGCGGAACAGGCGTTCGACGGGGTAATCACTCACATATCCGTAACCGCCGAAAATCTGAATGGCCTGGGTGGTGACCCACATGGCGGCGCGGCTGGCCGACAGCTTCGCCATCGCGCTGAACTGCGTCATTTTCTCGCCGCGATCCTTCGCCCTGGCCGACATGTGCAGGAGAGCTCGCGCGCCGGCCACGCTGGTGGCCATGTCGGCGAGCTTGAATTGAATCGCCTGGAATTCCTTGATCGGTTTCTTGAACTGCTTGCGGTCGGCGGCGTATGCGGCCGCGTGGCGCAGCGCCGCCTCGGCGATGCCGATGGCCTGCGCCGCGATGCCGAGGCGTCCGTTGTCGAGGGACTGCATCGCGTAGATGAAGCCACTGCCCGGCGCACCGAGGAGGCGGTCGCCGGGCACGCGCATGTCCGAAAAATGGAGCTGCACCGTCGGCGACGCGCGCAGCCCCATCTTGTCTTCCTTTTTCCCGACGTTGAAGCCGGGTAAGTCGGGCGTGAGAATGAAGGCGCCGATGCCGCGCGCGCCGCGCCGGTCCTCGGCAGAGTCGGTGCGCGCCATGGCGAGAATGACGTCGCCCTTGGTCCCGCTCGAGACCCACGCCTTGGTGCCGTTCAAGATCCAGTCGTTGCCGTCGCGCACGGCCTGCGTGCGCAGCGACGCGGCGTCCGAACCCGCTTCGGGTTCAGAGAGCGCGAATGCGCCGAGCATCTCGCCGCGCGCGAGTGGCTTGAGCCAGCACTCTTTCTGCTGCTCCGTTCCCCAACGCAGGATCATTTGCGTGGGGAGCGAGTTGTGGACGCTGAGCATGACCGCGACCGACGCGTCGACGATCGCGATCTCCTCGAGCACTACCATATACGTGAGCGTGTCGAGCCCGAGACCGTCGTATTGCTCGGGGACGAGCATGCCGAGGAAGCCGAGCTCGCCGAGCTTTTTGACGAGCGACGGCTCGAAGTACGCGTCGCGATCCCACTGCGCGCTGTGCGGCGCGATCTCCCGCCGGGCGAATTCGCGCGCGACGGCTTGAATCTCTCGCTGCTCTTCGCTGAGCGGCGTCAGCGCCCACGTCATCGCGACGTCGGCTGCGAGAGTCTATGGACGCTCAGTTCAGTAGGCCGGGAAGCGGAACGCTCAGTACCCATAAAACCCGCGCTTCGTCTTGCGGCCCAGCCAACCGGTGGCGACGTACTTCCTCAGGAGCGGACAGGGACGGTACTTCGGATCGCCGAGGCCGTCGTGCATCACCTCGAGAATGGCGAGGCACGTGTCGAGACCGATGAGATCGGCGAGCGCCAGTGGACCCATCGGATGGTTCATGCCGAGCTTCATCACGGTATCGATCGACTCGGCGGAGCCGACGCCTTCCATGAGGCAGAAGACGGCCTCGTTGATCATCGGCATCAGAATCCGATTGGCCACGAACCCCGGGTAGTCCTGCACTTCGACCGGAGTCTTGCCGAGCGCCTTACTCGTCTCGAGGACTCGCTTCGTCGTGTCGTCGGAGGTGGCGAGGCCACGGATCACTTCGACGAGCTGCATCACCGGCACGGGATTCATGAAGTGCATGCCGATGACGAGCTCCGGGCGCTTCGTCTGGCTGGCGATCTCGCTGATCGAGATGGAACTCGTGTTGGTGGCGAGAATCGCGTCCACGTCGGCGAGCGTTTCGAGCTCGGAGAAAATGCCGAACTTGAGATCGCGATTTTCGCTGGCCGCTTCGATGACGAGCCAGGAGCCGGCGACTTCGGCGAGACCGCGGGCGAGCGTCACGCGGCCGAGGATCGTGTCCTTGTCGGCCGCGGCGAGCGTCCCCTTCTTGATCTGCCGGTCGAGATTCGCGGCGATGGTATCACGCCCGCGCTTGAGCGCGTCGTCGGTCACGTCGATCATCGTCACGGGGAATCCGTTCTGCGCAAACACGTGCGCGATCCCGTTCCCCATCTGCCCTGCACCGATCACGGCCACACGTTCGGCCATCAGCTTTCTCCCGTTGAACGACTCAAAAGACCCACTCGACCGCGGCGCGAGAAGAGCCAGACGCTGCCGGCGATCATTGTCAAAGCGGCGGGCAAGCCACCCTCGGGGCCCCACGTCCCGCCAGTCGCCCAATCGGGCCCCGCATCAACATAACGGTAGTGGGGAGATAGGAACGGGATTCCACTTACGGATACGTGAAAGACGACCGCCATTGTCCAGTTCCAGGCGAAGTGCGCGGCCCACGCTGCATACAGACTCCGCGTCGCGAACAGCACGGCGCACAGAAACACGCCGGCGATCGTGACGAGGGTAATCGATTCCACCGTCGCGCCGGGGTTGCGCATATGCAGCGCTCCGAAGGCGAGGCTCGTCGTGGCAATCGCCCAGGGCCAGCCCCACCACCTGACCAGGATCGACAGGATGTAGCCGCGAGCGAGCAGCTCCTCGGCGAGCGCCGCGGGCAGCAGCGCAACGGAGACACGAAGAGCGCCGCCGATCCAAGACGACGGATCGCCGGGCACACGGGCGAGCCAGTGCCCCGCGGTGAGCGCCGCCGTCGGCAAGGCGATGGCCAACGCGCCCATTCCGAATCCCAGGGCGATCGCACCCGGTCGCGCAGCTTGGCGATCGAGCCAGACGTCGCTCCAACGAGGGGTGGACCGGTGGACGCGTGGACCGGTTGACGGGTGGTTCTCGAGCCAAGAGAGTGAAAGGCCCGTAGCGATCAGGAGCGAGATGCAGGTGGCCCAGACGTCGGAGCTCAGCGAGCCGCCGCCGGCGAGCGGCAATCCGCTCACGAGCAAGAAGCCGACGGTCGTCTCGATGACGACGTACGACACGAGCGTGATGATGGCAAACGCGACGACGCGCCAGAAAGGACGAATCCTTCCCGACGCGTCGCGAAGAAAAGCTCGTGCGATCAGACGCCTCTACGTACGATCCGCGATCCGCTGATGACGGCGGCGAAGAACGCCTTGACCAAATCCAGCGCGGCGAAGGGCGTGATGCCGAGTTGCACGGCGCGCGAGACGCTGCCGGTGAGAAGCGTGAGCTGCGCGAGCCCGCCGAAGAAGATCACGACCATTCCGGCGATCGCGGCGAGAGAACGTGTGAACAGCGTCGAAGCGCGACGGTTCAGCGCGCCGGCGACCCATGCCGCCGCGGGATAGGCGAGTAGATATCCACCCGTGGGGCCGAAGAAGCGCGCGAGCCCCGGCGCCCCGATCGGCGTGAACACTGGAAGACCAGCCGCCCCCGCAGCGAGATACAGCGCCATGCTGGCGGCTCCCGCCGCAGGACCGAGCCACATACCAGCGAGGACCACGAGCATCGGCTGCAACGTGATGGGGACCGGAGTCCATGGCAGCGGGATCGCGATCTGCGACGCGGCGGCAACCGCGGCGGCGAACCCGACGACGCCGATCGCGGTCGTGCGAGACGGGCGGAGTGCTTCGGTGGTCGAGAGAGAGGTCATGCGGATCGGTAGGCAGGTAGGCCGGTGAGCCGGTGGGCCGGCACCGCGAACGACAGTCAGTTCATTCGAGTCACGCTGAGGGCGACGGCGTCGCCTCCGCCCAGACAAAGTGTGGCCAAACCGCGCCGGAGTCCACGGTCTTGGAGCGCAAAGAGCAAAGTCGTCAGGACGCGAGCGCCGCTGGCCCCGATTGGATGGCCGAGCGCAATCGCCCCGCCGTTCACGTTGACGCGGCTCCAGTCCCACCCGAGGCCTTCGCCGTCGGCAATCGACTGGGAAGCGAACGCTTCGTTGGCTTCGATCAGGTCGTAGTCGCCGATCTTCGAGTTCTCTTTCGCCATCAAGTTCTTCACGGCGAGAATTGGCGCGAAGAAAAGCTCTTGCGGCTCGACCGCTCCTGTCGCATACGCGTCGATGCGCGCGAGGATCGGCAGGTTGCGGGCCTTGGCGAACGCTTCGGACGCGACCACCAGCGCGGCTCCGCCATCGTTCAAGCCCGGCGCGTTGCCTGCCGTGACGCTGAGGTCCGCCGTCGATCCGTCCTTGTTCGGAAATGCGGGACGCAGTTTGCCGAGCGCTTCGACGCTCGTGTCGCGCCGCGGACCCTCGTCGGTGTCGACGATCGTGTTTCCCTTTTTGCTCGCGATCGTGACCGGAGCGATCTCGTTCTTGAACTTGCCCGCGTCGATGGCCGCGACAGCCTTGCGGTGCGACGCGGCGGCGAACTCGTCCTGCGCTTCGCGTGTCACGCCGGCCTTTTTCGCGGTGTATTCGGCGTGCCGCCCCATGTGCACGTCGCAGAAGGCACACCAGAGTCCATCTTTGATCATGCCGTCGACCATCGTCTGGTCGCCCGCCTTCACGCCGCCGCGCATTCCATAGACGTAGTACGGCGCGTTGGACATCGACTCCTGTCCCCCGGCGACGACTACTTCGCGATCGCCGGCCTTGATCGCCTGCGCCGCGAGCATGACGGCCTTGAGGCCGGAGCCGCAGACCTTGTTCACCGTCATCGCGGAGACGCTGGCGGGGATGCCCGCCTTGATCTGCGCCTGCCGAGCGGGCGCCTGCCCGACGCCACCCTGAATGACGTTGCCCATGATGACTTCTTCGACGTCGCCGGGATCGATCCCGGCACGTTGAACAGCGGCTCGAATCGCGACCGCGCCGAGCTCGGGGGCGGTCAACGGGGAAAGTCCGCCCAGGAACCGGCCGATTGGGGTTCGGGCTGCGGAAACGATGACTGGGGTGCGAGTTGGATCGGACATGAGGGAAAGATAGGTGGACGGGTGGACGGATGAACGGGTGGCCGGTGGGCCGGTGGGCCGGTGGGCCGGTGATACCACGCAGAGCGTCGCAGCTGTCCACCCGTCCACCCGTCCACCCGTCCACCCGTCCACCCACTTGACGAAACTTGCCAGTGCCGGCATTCTCCATCCAGACTCTCCATAGAGCCTCTCCAATGAGCCGACTCCCTGTTCTGAAAGGCACCCTCGACCTCCTCGTGCTCCGCGCAGTCACCTGGAGTCCGATGCACGGATTCGAGATTGTCTCGTGGCTCGAGCGCGCGGCGGGGGGATCGCTCGACGTCGACGACTCGGCGTTGTACCAGGCGGTGTATCGCCTCGAGGAGCGCGGATTGCTCGCCGCGGAGTGGGGCGTGACGGAAAACAACCGCCGCGCCCGGTACTACAAGCTCACGCCGGCGGGGCGCACGCATCTTCGAAGCGAAACGAAGAGCTGGATGCAGTACGCCGAGACCGTCACGACGATTCTCACCGCGCCTCCACCGGTGCCGGACGCGAGCGCGACGCGGTGATTCGAAACGGAATTCGGCGCGTCTTCGACCTCGCGCTTCGCCGGCGCGACCGCTGGGAGCGGGAGGTCGAGGACGAGATCACGCTCCACCTCGCGCTGCGCGCCGAGCAGCTCGCGGCCGCGGGGATGTCGGCCGACGACGCGCGGCAGGAAGCGGTCCGCCGATTCGGCCCGCTCCTCGAATCGCGCACGAAGATGCTGGACGCGGCACACCACCGGGAGACACGCATGCAACGCACGGAATTCCTCGCGGATGCGCGGCAGGATCTCGCGTTCGCGCTGCGCACGCTAGGACGACAGAAGGCGTGGACGGCAATCACGATCGCCACGTTGGCGCTTGGCATCGGCGCGACGACGGCGGTGTTCAGTGTCGTCAGCACGATGCTGCTCCACCCGCTTCCCTTTCCCGACGCCAGCCGGATCGTCTACATCTCGCAACAACCGACGAGCGGCAACAACACGGGCGTCTCCGTGAGCATCATGCCGGGGGCATCCGCCATCCGCGATTGGATGAAGAGCTCGCGCGAGTTGGAGGACATGCAGGCCACGCGGACGCGGCAGCTGGATCTCAAGACCACGACCGGCGATCCCAGCAGTGTTCGCGCGACCGCGGTGCTTCCGACATTCGCCGCATTCGCCGGCGAACGGCCGTTGCTCGGCCGGATGTTCACGGACAACGACATTCGCGCCGGTGGCCACGTCGTGCTGTTGGGCGAGGCGTTCTGGCGCGAGCGCCTCGGGTCCGACAAGAGAGTCCTCGGCCAAATCATGACGCTCGGCGACTCCAGCTACATGGTCGTGGGCGTGATGCCCGCGTCGCTTCGCGTCGGCGCGGCGGGCACGCGTCCGACCGACGTGTGGCTGCCGTTCGACCTTCGCGATGACAAGATGGCCGGCCAAGTCATCGCGCGACTCCGACGCGGCGCGTCGAAGGCGAGCGCGGTGCACGAGCTCGACGAGATCAGCAAGCGCGCGCCGCGCGTGGGCGCCTCTTCAGTCGGCGATCTCCCATTCCGCGCCGTCGTGACGACGCCGGCCGAAGAGGTGCGGTTCCGCGATTCGCTCTTGTTGCTCACCGCGGCTGTCGGCCTGGTGCTGCTGGTGGCGTGCGTCAACGTGGCGCACCTGCTGCTCGCTCGTTCGGCGACGCGTCGGCGGGAGATGGCGGTCCGCGCCGCGCTCGGGGCGGGAAGCGGCCGGTTGTTTCGCCAACTGCTGACGGAAAGCCTCTTGTTGTCGAGCGCCGGAGCCGTGGTGGGCACCGGAGCCGGTTGGCTCGGGTTGCGGGCAATGATCGCTTTGCGACCGTCGTCGCACGACGAGCTCAAGGCGGCTCATCTGGACGCGACCACCGTTGGCCTCGCGATCGCCGTGGCGGTGGTGAGCGGCCTGATCTTCGGCGTTCTCGGCGCGATGCAATCGTCTCGATCGTCTGCGCACGATACACTCAAGTCGGGAGCGCTCTCCGCGTCCGCAGGACGAAGCCATCGGCGCGCGCGCGCGGTGCTCGTGGTGAGCGAGATGGCATTGTCGGCGATGCTCGTCGTCGGCGCGGCACTCGTCGTCAGGAGCCTCTCGAGTTTGCAGCACACGAATCTCGGGTTCGATCCGCGCGGCCTCTACGCGATCGACCTCGGAGGCCGGGCGCGTACATTGTCGCCCGCGGCACGCACGTTGGCGCTCGACGAGCTGGCCGAGCGCATCAGACAATTGCCGGGTGTGCGCGCGGTGACGACCGCCCGCGCCGCGCCGGGCTCGCGGTGGTTCAGCGTGGGACGGTTCGAAATCGAGGGCGAGCCGCCGCCGCCCAAGACAGCGATGTCGTTTACCGACGTCCTGTACGTGCACACGAACTACTTCTCGACGATGGGAATCTCGCTTCGTGAGGGTGCCGGGTTTCACGATACGACGGGGTCGGCTCGCGAAGTGATCGTCAATGAGGGTTTCGCGCGCAAACACTGGAAGCCCGGCGAGGCGATTGGACATCGCGTCCGCATCGCCGACAGCGACAGCATCAACGGCAGCGACAGCACTCCGTGGTGGACCATCGTGGGCGTCGCCAACGACGCGATGACGACCGGACCACTCACGGAATCGAGCGCACCGTTCCTCTACATGGCCGTCGACTCGAGCCGCCGCGCTCAAACGATATTGGCGCGCGCGGAAGGCGGCGCTGCCGCGCTCAAGGCGGCAACGGACATCGGGCGCCAGCTGGGCGTAGGTCCCATCGCGATCGACGGCACAGAAGCGTTTCTCTCCCGGTCGCTGTCGGGGCCGCGCTTCGTGACGATGATCATGAGCGTGTTCGGCGCGCTCGGGTTGCTACTGGCGGCCGTCGGGTTGTTCGGCGTTATGTCGTACACGGTGACGCAGCAGACGCGCGAGATTGGGATCCGGGTCGCCCTCGGGGCATCGAGCGCGCGAGTCGTGAAGAGTGTTCTCGTCCGCGGCGCCGCGCTGGCGGTCACGGGCGCGATCGTCGGCCTCGTGATCGCGGGCTGGGGAACGAAGCTGATCCAGACGCAATTGCACGGGATCGAACGGCTGGACCCGGTCTCGTTCGCGCTGGGTGCGATCGTGCTCGTCGGTGCGGCGCTCGTGGCGTGCGTCGTGCCCGCGCGGCGAGCGCTCGCCGTCGATCCGATGACGGCGATTCGCGCCGAATGATCCGCGACGGGATTCGGCGCGCGTTCGCGCTCGCTCTGCGGGGAGGGCGCCGCGACCGGTGGGAGCGCGAGGTCGAGGATGAGATTCAGCTTCACCTCATGCTGCGAGCCGAGCAACTCTTGGCCGAAGGCCGTGCGCCGGCCGAGGCCTACGCCGAAGCGGTGCGTCGATTCGGAGGAGGAGCACTGAACGATTCCCGCGCGCGCTTGTTGAAGGCCGCGGAACACCGGGAGCGCGTCATGCGACGAACCGAGGTGTTCGACGACCTGCGGCAGGATTTGGCGTTCACGCTCAGAACGCTGAAGCGGCAGAAGGGGTGGACGGCGGTCGCCGTGATCACGCTCGCACTCGGTATCGGCGCGGCGACGGCGGTGTTCAGCGTGGCGAGCCGGCTGCTGCTGCACGCACTCCCTTATCGCGACGCGGATCGCGTCGTGTTCGTGGCGCTGCGCGAGCGCACCGCCAGCGCGGGCACTTCGAGTTTCGCTCAGCTGTCGGCGCCCCCACCTCTCGTGCGCTTTTGGAAAGAGCACAACCGATCGCTCGAGAGTCTGGAGGCGTATCACGCCGGCGTCACGATGATGAAGACGCTGGGCGATCCCTCACAGTTGTCGGGGAGCTGGGTCTCATCGTCGTTCGCGTCGCTCGCGGGGCAACATCCGCTCCGCGGACGGAATTTTTCGGCCGAAGAGCAACACGACCACGCTCACGTCGTGCTTCTCGCCGAGGCTCTGTGGCGGGGGCGATTCGGTGGCGACGATCGCGTGATTGGTCGAGCCATCACGCTGGATGACTCGCTCTACACGATCATCGGCGTGATGCCGGCGTCGCTGCGCATGCCGTTAGCGGCCGGCGGGGAACCGGATGTCTGGCTGCCGCTCGACGCCGAGAACAACACCGTCGGCGTTTCGCTGATCGGACGATTGAAGCGAGACATGCCGATGGCGGCCGCGGCGCGCGAGCTCGACTCGTTGGCGGCGCGCTCGGAAGTGCTGGGACGGCAGAAGAATCTCGCTTGGGTCACGCAGATCGTGAGTCCATCGAAGGCGGTCAGCTTCCATGACTCCCTCGTCATGTTGTGCGTGGCCGTGGGCCTCGTGCTGCTCGTGGCGTGCACGAACGTCGCGCACTTGGTGTTGAGCCGTGGCGCCGCGCGTCGGCGGGAGTTCGCCGTGCGAGCGGCGCTTGGCGCGGGACGCGGGCGCCTTGGGCGGCAGTTGGTGACTGAGAGCCTCGTGCTCGCGGGCAGCGGCTGCGCCGTTGGTGTGTTGATCGGTCAAGCGGCCCTCGCGGTGATGGTCCGCACGCGCCCGACGGAGCTGTGGGAGCTTCGCGGCGCGCGACTCGACTCGACGACCCTGCTGGCCGCCGTCGCGGCGGCGATGCTAACCAGCGTCGGGTTCGCGCTGATCGGGCTCCTGCAATTCGCGCGCGGCTCGGCCGGCGACACACTGACGAGCGGGCGTCTTTCGGGATCGACGCCGAAGCGCGCCGAGCGGCTGCGTTCGGTGCTGGTGGTGAGCGAGATGGCGCTGTCCGGGGTGCTCGTCGTCGGCGCTGCGCTGCTGCTGCGAAGCATTCTGAATCTCCAACGGACGGACGTGGGGTTCGTGCCGTCGCGGCTCTACAGCCTCGGCGTCTTCATGCCTCGCGCGCGCTATGCCGACGCGACCGCGCGGCAAGCGTTTACCTCGCAAATTGTGGCGGGGCTGCGGCAGATGCCCGGCGTCCGCGACGTCGCGCTCTCGTCCGTCGGGCCTTACGGCCGCACGACGCGGGTCGGCTCCCTCGAGCTGTCGGGTGAGCGTCCGCCCGATGCCGCGACGCAGGGCATGGTGGACATGAACAGCGTCGAGCCGTCGTACTTCAGCACGATGGGGATGCACTTCGTCGAGGGGCGGACGTTCACCGACACCACTCGAGTCTCGCGCGAGGTGGTCGTGAATGCCGGCTACGCGTTCCGGCATTGGAGGCCCGGATCGGCGGTCGGGCAGCGACTGCGCCTCGTGTACGAGGGCAAGCCGATGGACGATTGGATGACGGTGGTCGGCGTCGTCTCGGACGCGATGCTCACCGGGCCGGTCGCGGAAACATCGGCGCCTCTGATCTACAGCCCATGGAGCGGCGACTCGTCGCCGACGATCATGTTCCGAACCGACGGAAGCGTCGACCCGGCCGGACCGGTTCGATCGTTGGTGCGCGCGCTCGATCCGCGGATGCAGTCGGCGTTCGTCGCCAGCATGGAGACGCTCGTGGCGGGCTCGCAGGCGAGGCCGCGGTTCGTCATGCTGTTGCTCAGCGGGTTCACGCTGATCGCGATCGTGCTCGCGGCCGTTGGACTGTACGGCGTAATGGCGTACTCGGTGCTGCAGCGCACGCGCGAGATCGGGATTCGAGTGGCGCTCGGCGCGACGCCCGGGGCAATCGCGAGGACGGTCATCGCACGCGGAGCGACGCTCGCCGCGCTCGGCGCGTCGTTCGGTCTCGCGGGCGCGTACTGGGCGACGCACTTGTTGGCGACGCTGCTCTTCAATGTGTCGCCGCTCGACCGTGTGTCGTTCGGGGCCGGCGCCGCCGTGCTCATCGCGACGTCGCTGCTCGCGTGCGTGGCGCCGGCACGACGAGTCCTGGCCGTGGATCCCGTCACCGCGATTCGGGCGGAATAAGCGACGGTTTCCGAGGCCGGCTCCTGATCAGGGCAAGAACATGTGGACGCAGATGACGCAGACTTGAGCGGCAATCCCGCAGACAAAACAACGATTTGTTCTTTCGCTGTTCATCTGCGGGATCGCTTTTCAAAGTCTGCGGGATCTGCGTTCAATTTTCCCAAATAGCATAGTGGCCGAACGGTTACGCGTGCGCCGCGAGCACCAGTGACCGGGACCGGTTCTCCTCCACGACCCGCCGCACGAACTCGTCGAGCGGGATCGCGTTCGGCTTTTGCTCTTTGCCCGCGCCGCGCACGTTGACGGCGACGGTGCCCTGCTCCGTTTCTCGCCGGCCGACGACCAGCATGTACGGCACCTTCATGCGCGCGCCCTCGGCAACGCGGTACTTGAGGGTCTCGGCGCGCGCGTCGAGGTGCGAGCGGACACCCGCATCGTGCAGGGCGGTGTGCACCTTCCGCGCGTATTCGGCGTAGTCGTCGGTGATCGGTAGCACGCGCACCTGCTCCGGCGCGAGCCAGACGGGGAACGCGCCGGCGAAATGTTCGGTGAGGATCGCGATGAAGCGCTCGAGCGAACCGCTCACCGCGCGATGGATCACGACGGGGCGGTGCGTCGAGTTGTCCTCGCCGACGTACTCGAGGTCGAAACGCTCCGGCGCGTTGTAGTCGAGCTGGATCGTACCGAGCTGCCACGCACGGCCGATCGAGTCGGTCACGTCGAAATCAATCTTCGGACCATAAAAAGCGCCGTCGCCCGGCTTGAGCTCATACACCATGCCCGTCGCGTCGAGCGCCGACCGCAGCGCCGACTCGGCGTGATCCCACAACGCGTCGTCGCCGATACGGACTTCGGGGCGCGTGGCGAACCGCACGGTCGCCGTGAGACCGAACGTCTCGTAGTAGGCGAGGATGAACTCGACGAGGAAGCGAACCTCGTCCTTGATCTGATCCTCGGTGATGAAGACGTGGCAATCGTCCTGCTGGAATTGGCGCACGCGTGTGAGGCCCGACAGCGCGCCGGTCACTTCGTTCCGGTGCAGCACATCGAACGTCACGTAGCGAAGCGGCAGCTCGCGGTACGAGTGCTTCTTCGTGAGATAGAGCAAATAGTGCGACGGGCAGTTCATGGGCTTCAGCGAGAAGTCGTGCTCCTTCGTCTCGCTGTCGAGAATCAGGAACATGTTCTCGCGGTACTTGCCCCAGTGCCCCGAGATCTCCCACAGCCCCTTGTTGTACATGAGGGGCGTCTTGATCTCTTGGAAATCGTCGCGCTGGCGCTCGCGAATGAAATCGGTGACCGCGTTGAACAGCACCGTGCCCCGCTCCGTCCAGAACACCGCGCCCGGCGCGAACGGATGCATCATGAACAGGTCGAGCTGCTTGCCGAGCAAACGATGGTCGCGCTTCTTCGCTTCTTCGATGCGGGCGAGGTGCGCGTCCAATTCTTCCTTCTTGAAGAACGCCGTCCCATAGATGCGTTGCAGCATCTGGCGTTTCGAATCGCCGCGCCAATACGCGCCAGCCGTGTGCGTCAGCTTGAAGTGCTT
Source organism: Gemmatimonadaceae bacterium (assembly GCA_036003045.1). Classification (NCBI taxonomy): domain Bacteria; kingdom Pseudomonadati; phylum Gemmatimonadota; class Gemmatimonadia; order Gemmatimonadales; family Gemmatimonadaceae; species Gemmatimonadaceae bacterium. The sequence goes on along the minus strand of DASYSS010000103.1, from coordinate 17,450 downwards.
GACGCGCGACGTGTCGGGCACGTGCGGGCCGCGACAGAGGTCGATGAACGGACCGTCGGTGTACGTCGAGATGATCTCGTCGTCGCGCAGCTCGGACAACCGCTCGAGCTTGAGCGGATCGTCGACGAAACGGCGCTGGGCTTCGGCGCGGTTCACCTCTTCGCGAACGAAGGGGTATTTCTCGGCCGAGACCTTCCGCATCTCGTTCTCGAACGAGGCGAGGTCCTCGGGCGTGAACGGCTCGGCGACTTCGAAGTCGTAATAGAAGCCGTCGTCGATGGCCGGCCCGAAGCCGATCTTCGCGTCCGGACGCAGACGTCTGACGGCCGTGGCCAGCATGTGCGCCGCGGAATGCCGGAGCACGCTCAACGACGTCGCGTCGCGATCGGTGAGAACGCGAAACGAGCCGCCGGCGCGCAACGGCGTGGCGAGATCCTGAATCTGGCCGTCCACTTCCACGGCGACGGCCGCTTGCAACAGTCGCTCGCCGATCGACCGCACGACGTCGGCGGGGAGCGTGCCCCGCGACACGTGCCGCGTCGAGCCGTCGGGAAGGGTGAGTGTGAGCGCGTCCCCGTTCGACGATGGGGGCGAGGACGGTGGAGCTGTCTGTTCGATCATCGGGTGCGTCGGAAAGTCGGTGTCCGTCACGCGCGCGCGGGCTTCCGGAACGACGAGATTCGTTCGCGCCGCGGGCCTTGTTCTTGCACGCCCAGCGGCCGCGCCCCTCGCGCTTTCCAACAGCGTAACCTATCGTTGTAGAACAACCTCCGCCACAGGGCTCGCGCGTCATGTCACCATTTCGCTATCGCGACGAGGATTCATCCTCTCGGATCATTATTGGCGCGGTTGTCGGCGCCATCGCAGGATTCGCCGCCGGGATGTTTCTGGCTCAGAACGCCGGCGCGCGCGACCGGGACAAGATCGAGGGAGAGCGCGCCGACGAAGAGCGGCACGAGCGCCTGCGGGGCGTGCATGCCACGGCGACCGCCGACGAGCTGGGCGAGGACTACGAGGATGCCGCCGAGTTCGAGGAAGCGCAGTACGCCGACGACGACTATGAAGGCGAGGACTACGACATCACGCTCGAGGAGCGGGTGCTCGAGGCCTTCCGCAACGACCCGATCCTTTCGACCCGCGCCGTGGACATCGGTTCGCTGCGCACGGGCGTGATCGAGCTGGCAGGCGTCGTCGACACCGCCCAAGAAGCCCAGCACGCCGTGACGATCGCCCGCGGCGTCCCCGGCGTTACGACGGTCGTGAATCGGATCGTAACGGGTATCCACGAGCCCCGATATCACGAGGCTTCACAGAGCCGGCAGCGTCACTCGTCGTCGCGCGACGTGGAGCGAACCGTGAACGAACCGCCGCTGCGCGCCGATCGGTCGGATAACCCGGCCACGCCGCCGAACGTGATTCGCGCCGACGAACCGCCGCGCGACTTCGGCGGCACGCCGTAGTCGGTTCGCGACTCAGTTCGGGGGGGGCTTCTTCGGCAGGTACTGGGTCGGAATCGGACTGTCGGGCCGCTCGCCCTGCCAGTAGACGGTCACGACCCACCAGCGCGTGCCGTCGTTCAGCAACTGAATACTATTGATGCCGCGAGCGAACGGCTTCGCGTCGTTCGCCTGCCGTCGCGACTCGTACGTGCTGAACGCGTGCGTGATGGCGCCGAAGGTCTCACCCGTGCGCGCGGTCTCGTGCTCGAAGAAACCGTTCTCCTCGAGTGAATTCTTTGCTTGCGCGGCGTACTCGTCCGCAGTCTCGACGCGCGCGACGGCTTTGCGATCGCGGTTGAGGCCAGTTGGAATGAGGCGCGCGCCGGGGGCGAACAAGGATTTGAAGCGCTCCCAATCGCGGTGCTGGCAGGCGGGCCCCGAGATCGACTCGTAGAGAGCGGCGATGATGGCATCCTGCGAGGCAACGTCTTTCGGGGCGGCCTCGCCGGGAGTCGTCGTGGTCGCGGGCGCGGTATAGGTCTTACAGCCTTCCAGCGGTGCGCCGGGCGGTATCCCGCGAATGCCAAAGCTCCGGGCGACCAGCGGATCGGTCTCGCTCACGTCGACGGCCCCGCGCGCGTAGTCTGCCGCCGCACGCATCTTGACGACGAACTCCAAATGGAGCGGCTGGTCTACGAGAATCTTGACGACGTCGACGCTGCCGATGTTGCGCGCCAACTGGAGCGCCGCCTGCGGGGGATTCAGCGGCGTGTAGGTCGTCGCAAACGCCCACACCTTAGCGCTGTCTCCCGAGTTCATTGCGTCGACCCAGGCTTTCACCAACCGACCGGCACGGGAATCGGGAATCGGAACCGGTGCCGTCGGCGCGGCCTGGGCCTGCGCCGCGGCGGTCGTCCGAGCGGCGTGCCCAGTCAGAAGCAACGCGGCGGCGACCAGAGAAAGGGCGACGCGACGAGTGATCGGCATTCCGGCTCCAGTCAGGGACTGACGAAATAGGGTGCCTCGCGACGACGCAAATCAAGGCAAATCGCCGAGGTATGCTATTTTTGAGGGATATGTCCGAACTCCCTGATCGTTTCGACTTCGCGTCGACCGAGCCGGAGATTTACGACTCCTGGCTGGCCGGGAACTGCTTTCACATCGAGGCCTCGGAGTCGGACAGGGTCGGTGGCGACAGCGACCCGTACACGATCGTCATGCCGCCGCCGAACGTCACGGCGATTCTACACGTCGGTCACGGGCTGAACAATACGATTCAGGACGTGATCGTGCGTTGGGCACGCATGAAGGGGACGGGCGCGCTGTGGGTGCCGGGGACCGACCACGCCGGAATCGCGACGCAGAACGTCGTCGAGAAGATGCTCGCCGCCGAGGGAAAGACGCGCCAAGACCTCGGCCGCGAAGCCTTCGTGAAACGCACGGAAAAGTTCGTCGAAGAAACTGGCGGTGTGATCCTTCAACAGTTGAAGGCCATCGGCGCGTCGGCGGACTGGACGCGCACGGCGTACACGCTTTCACCCGAGCTGTCGCGCGCGGTGCGCGAGGCGTTCGTGCGTCTCTACGAGCGTGGCCTGATCTACCGGGGCTATCGCGTGATCCACTGGTGTCCGCGCTGCCTCACGTCGCTGAGCGACGAAGAGGCGGAGTTTCAGGACGAGCCGGGCACCCTGTACCACATCGCCTATCCGGTGGATGGACAGCCGGGTCGCTCGCTCACGATCGCGACGACCCGCCCCGAAACGATGCTCGCGGACGTCGCAGTGGCCGTGAATCCGAGCGACGAGCGGTATCGCGATCTGGTGGGAAAGACGGTGCGGCTGCCGATCGTGGGCGTGTCGATTCCGGTCGTGGCCGACGAATACGCGGATCCAGAATTCGGCACCGGCGTGGTGAAGATCACGCCCGCGCACGACGCGAACGACTTCGAGGTCGGCAAGCGCCATTCGCTGCCGATGCCGATCGTGATCGACGAGCACGCCGTGGTGCGCGAGGTGAAAGACGCCGACGGACGCGTGCCGCCGTCGATCAGCGGGCTGGATCGCTTCGAGGCCCGCGAAAAAATCGTCGAGTTGCTGCGGGCATCGGGCGCGCTTCAGAAGACGGAGAACCATCAGCACGCGGTGCGCCACTGCTATCGATGCGACACCGTGGTCGAACCGCGCCTGTCCGACCAGTGGTTCGTGAAGATGGCACCGCTCGCCGCGCCGGCGCTCGCGGGTTTCCGCGCGGGCGCCATTCGCATCATGCCGGAGCGGTGGGAGGCCGTGTACGAGAACTGGCTCACCGGCATCCGCGACTGGAACATCTCACGCCAGCTGTGGTGGGGGCACCGCATTCCCGTTTGGTATTGCGACGAGTGCGATCCGCCGCAGAACGTTTTCGTGAGTCGCGAAGATATCACTACCTGTCCCCATTGCGGGTGTCCCGCCCGGCAGGACGAGGACGTGCTCGACACCTGGTTCTCGTCGTGGCTCTGGCCGATCTCCACGCTCGGCTGGCCCGACAAGACGCTGGATCTAGACGCCTTCTATCCGACCGACACGCTGGTCACCGCGCCGGAGATTCTTTTCTTCTGGGTGGCCCGCATGGTGATGTCGGGCTACGAGTTCATGGGCCGCACACCCTTCCATACGGTGTATCTCACGGGGACGGCGCGCGACACGCAGCACCGGAAGATGTCGAAGTCGTTGGGCAACGGGATCGACCCACTCGACGTGGTGAAGCTCTACGGCGCCGACGCGCTGCGGTGGACACTCGTCGCCGGCATGGGCATGGGCGCCGACGTGATCCTCGACCCGGCGGACATCGACAAATCGTTCGCGACGGGACGCAACTTCGTCACGAAGCTCTGGAACATCGGCCGATTCCTGCTCGACAAAGTGGGAACCGAGCCCGTCGCGCGGGTTAGTGATCTCGATGAATCCGCGCTCACCCGGGCCGACCAATGGATTCTGCATCGCCTCCGCGCCGCGATCGACGAATGCGACGAGGCGTTGGGACCGCTGCGTCCTCAAGTCGAATACGACTCTCCGGACCAGCACATCTGGCGTGAGCTGGAGCAAAACGCCGGTCTGCGTCTCAACGAGTTCGCCGAAGCGGCGCGCCGGTTCGTGTGGAACGAGCTCGCGGATTGGTATCTCGAGTCGCTCAAGAGCCGACTGGAAACCAAGGGCGACGACCGCGAGGTCGCGCGCGCGGTTCTCGTGCACGCGTTCGATTGCGCTCTGCGTCTCCTGCATCCGATCGTGCCGTTCGTGACCGAAGCGCTCTGGCAACGTCTGCCCGGCGGGGCCCGCGAGAAGGGTCGGTTTCTCGCCCGCGCCGAGTGGCCGACGCATCTCGACCGCGACGCGCTCGACAACGCGTCCGCTCTGCACTTCGAGTCGCTCGACGACTCGGCTGAAGAATTCGAGCTCGTGCGCGAGGCGGTGCTGGCGATTCGTCAGATTCGCGCCGAGAACAACGTGGCGCCCGGAAAGTCGATCGAGGTCGTGTTGAGGGCCGGCGACGCCGACCTCCAGGACGTCTTTGGCGACGAAGCCTCGACCGTCGGCCGCCTGGCGCGCGCCGACGTGCGTCTCGCCGACGGCGTTCCGGTGAGCGCCGCCGCGCACGCGGTGCTGTCCGGCGGCTCCGAAGTGATCGTTCCGCTCGCCGGACTCATCGACGTGACGAAGGAGTGCGCGCGGCTCCGCTCCGAGGTCGCGCAGCTCACCACGCAGATCGGCTCGCGCGAAGCGCGGCTGTCAAACGCGAAATATCTGGAACGCGCGCCGGCCGACGTCGTCGCCGGCGACCGCGCCATCCTCGACGAGATGAAGTCGAAGCGCGAACAACTCACAGAACGGGTCCGATCGTTGTGCGGCGGCTGATCGCCGTCGCAGCCGCCTGGTTGGTCGTGGCCTGCGCGTCGGCCGGCCAGCCGCCGGGCGGCCCCGAAGATCACGACCCACCGGTGATCGTCTCGGTGAAACCGGACTCGGGGCAGCTCAACGTCAGGCCGCGAGAGATCGACTTTCAGTTCGACGAAGTCGTCGCGCAGCAGGCGCTCGGCGCGACCGATTTGTCGCGCCTGTTTCTCGTGTCGCCGCGCGACGGCGATCCCGACGTGTCGTGGCATCGCAGCCGCATCACGCTCAAGCTGCGGAAGTTTCGCTCGAACATGGCGTACGTCGTGACGATGCTTCCGGGGCTCGCCGACCTGCGGGGCAACATACGCAAGGAAGGCGCGTCGATCATCTTCTCGACCGGCCCGACGATTCCGCGGCTCGGGATCACCGGCGTCGTGTTCGATTGGGCGGCACAGCACACCGCCCCCAACGCGCTCGTGGAAGCGATATCCCGCGCCGACACGACGCTGCAATTCGTCGCCGTGAGCGACACGACAGGGCGCTTCGAGATCGGACCGATCGATACCGGCGTCTACCTCGTTCGGGCACTCATCGACGCGAACTCGAACCGGCAGATCGACCGTGCCGAGAAGTGGGACACGACGGAAACGCGCGTCACCGACGTGCGGCCGGCCGTGGAGCTCGACGCAGTCGAGCGGGATTCCACGCCGGCGCTGCTCACCAACGTGATTACCGACGACAGCATCACGATCCACGTCGTGTTCGACAAATATCTGGATCCGGCACTCCCGCTTCAGCCGGCGCTCGTCGACCTGAAGAGCGCCGACTCGACGCGCATGGAAGTCGTCAGTGTGCAGTGGGGTACGGCGTTCGATGCCGCAAGGCGAGCGGCCGACTCCACTCGAAGGATCGACTCGGCGAGGACCGCCGATTCCCTGGCCCGCGCGCGCGACACGAGCCGCGCCCGAGCCGCACAACCGCCCATTCCAGTGAATCCGGCGCCGCGTCCGCCTGCGGGTGTCGGCGTACCCGGCGCGCGGCCGGCACCGCCCCCCGCGAAGCCCAAGGCGCTGCCCCCGGACAAGGCGGTCGTGCTGACCCTTTCTCCGAACACCCGGCTCGTCCCCGGCCGATCGTACCACCTCACGGTGCGGGGGTTTCGAAATCTCGTCGGACACGCAGTGGACCAGTCGCGTACTTTCCAAGTACCGCTGCCGAAGCCGCCACCGAAGGACACGACGCGCGCGCGGTCTGATTCCACCCGCCCACCTGTAGGCCGCCCGCCGCCGTCCAAGCCCCCGCACTGAGCACGCCCCGCCGCCGATGACGGACGCACGACGAGGTCTTCCGAGTGTCACCTCGCTTCTCGAGAGCGAGGGAATTCAAGCGCTGTTGGACCAGGTTCCGCGTGGAGTGGTCGTCGACGCGATTCGGCGGACGATCGCATCGGTCCGATCGTCGCACGCCGACGCGCCGGCCGACGCCGCCGGGTGGACGGCGGCAGTCGCCAACGCGGTGGACGACGCCACACGGCGCTCGCTGCGGCGCGTCATCAACGCGACCGGTGTCGTATTGCACACGAATCTCGGCCGAGCGCCGCTGGCCCCGGCGGCGTTGGACGCGATCGATCGCGTGGCCCGAGGATTCTCGAATCTCGAGTACGACGTCGCGGGTGGACAGCGCGGGTCGCGCTATTCGCACTGCGCGTCGCTCCTTCGCGAGCTGACAGGCGCCGAAGACGCGCTCGTGGTGAACAACTGCGCGGCGGCGCTCGTGCTCGCGCTGAATACGCTGGCCGACGGCCGGACCGCGATCGTGTCGCGCGGAGAGCTGATCGAGATCGGCGGGAGCTTCCGGATTCCCGAAATCATGGAAAGGAGCGGCGCGCGGCTCGTGGAAGTCGGCACGACGAATCGCACGCACCTCGCTGACTACCGGCGCGCGCTGGAGGCGGACGGCGCGATCATCCTCAAGGTCCATCGCAGCAACTTCGAGCAGTCCGGGTTCGTCTCGGAGGTCTCGGCCAACCAGCTCGCCGCGCTCGGCGACGACCATGGCGTGCCGGTGCTCTACGACCTCGGCAGCGGGCTGTTGACGTCGCTCGAGGCGTACGGGCTGGTCGGCGAGCCGACGGCGCGCGACGCGATGAAGACCGGCGCGTCGATCGTGACGATGAGCGGCGACAAGCTGCTGGGTGGTCCGCAGGCGGGGCTTCTGCTCGGCTCGCGGCGAATCATCGAGCGGATTCGCGCGAACCCGCTCACGCGGTCGTATCGTGTCGACAAGCTCACCCTCGCGGCGCTGGAAGCGACGCTCGCGCTGTATCGTGAGCCGTCGCGCGCCATTCGCGAGATTCCCGCGCTCGCTCAGCTGACCGCGGATTTCGAGACGCTGAAGGCGCGCGCCGACCGACTTGCCGCCGCGATCGGCGACCGGCGTGTGGACGTGATCGAGACGGTGTCGAGCGTCGGCGGCGGCGCGTTTCCCACAGCGACGATTGTGTCGGCGGCGCTGCGCGTGAACGCTTCGGCCGACCTGGTGGAACGGCGGCTTCGCGGGCGCGATCCGGCGATCGTCGCCCGCATTTCCGACGGGATGGTGCTGCTCGACTTGCGGACCGTGTTCCTCGCCGACGAAGAGGAGCTGGTGCGGGCGGTGCGCGCCGCGCTGGAGGCGGCATCCGCGTGAACCGCGGCCGCGTTGGCGCGTTTCTCGACCGCGACGGCACGATCATCCACGACGCCAACTATGTTCGCGACCCAAACGACGTTGCGTTGCTGCCCGGCGCCGCCGCGGCGATCGCGAAGCTGAATCACGCGGGTGTGGTCGTGGTCGTCGTGACCAACCAGTCGGGAATCGCGCGCGGCTGGCTGTCGACCGACGACTACGAAGCCGTCCGGCGCCGCATCGACGAACTACTGGCTCCCGAGGAAGCGCGAATCGACGCGACCTACGTCTGTCCGCACTTTCCGGAGATCACCGGACCGTGCGACTGTCGGAAGCCGGCGCTGAAACTGTTTCGCGACGCGATCACGGATCTCGGCATCGACGCGAGCCGGTCGGTGTTCGTCGGCGACCGCTGGCGCGACGTGGCGCCGGCCGCGGCGCTCGGCGGGCGACCGATCTTTCTCGACGTGTCGTCCTCGCCGGCCGCGGATCGCGAACGCGTTCGCGCGGAAGGGCTGGAGATCGCGCACTCGCTCGGCGAGGCGGTGGATCGCTTCCTCGACGCGCTTCCCGCCTCGGCGGCAGCGCAATAGACTCCGCGCGATGACTTCCCGCATCGCGGTGCTCGCGTCGGGCGGAGGCTCGAACCTCCAGGCGATTCTCGACCACTTCGACGCACTCGGCGACCGACGCGCGGGCAGCGTCGTTGTGGTCGGCAGCCACCGATCGACGGCGGGCGTGCTGGAGCGCGCCGAACGGCGCGCCATTCCCTCGATGGTGATCTCGCCCGAAGCGCGCGGCAGCACCGATTCGATCGACCGGCTCATCGACGAGTACCGCGTCGACTTCATCGTGCTCGCCGGCTATCTCAAGATGATTCCGGCGGACATCGTGTCGCGATTCGACGGGCGCATGGTGAACGTTCACCCCGCTCTGCTGCCGGCGTTCGGCGGCCACGGGATGTACGGTAATCGCGTCCACCACGCCGTGATCCAGTCGGGCGCGCGCGTGAGCGGCGTGACGGTTCACTTCGTCGACGCGGAGTACGACCACGGCGCGATCATCGCCCAGTGGCCGGTGCCCGTCTTCGCGGACGACGACGCCGGTACGCTCGCCGCCCGCGTGCTGCGCGTGGAACACATACTGTATCCGCGCGTCATCGACGCGTTGGCCGCGGGGCGTATGTCGCTCCCATCGCGGGAGCCGACCGTCATTTCCGCCGACACCAGGCCCGCGTTCACACTCCTTCCGAAGGAGGATTCGCGACTTGCCGAGAACATCGATCTCGCGCTGGCTCGCTAACGCAGCCGGCGTCTTCGTTGCGCTCACGGCGGGAGCGCCGGCTCTCGCGCGCGCACAGGACACGCTCGCGACGCCGCCCTACTCGCACGCCGTGTCGACCTGGATCGCGCTCATCGCGACGCCGGGCTACGAGCGGCTCGCGACCGATCGCATCCTGAGCGCGACCGACGGCTGGGCGCGCGACGACTCGGGGAATCTCGTCAAGCACACCGGCAGCGGCTCCCCGAAGCGCGTCGTCGCATGCGGCATCGACGAAACGGGATACGTCGTCAGTGACATCGGCGACGATGGTTATCTGCGCGTGCACGGCATCGGCAACGGAAAGCACGTCGCGCTGTGGAATCAGTTCCACGAAGGCCAGCGAGTCATCGTTATCGCCGTCGACCGGACGAATCCGCAGCGGTCGCACAACGTGACGGGCGTGTTCGCCGTGCGGAGCAACCACCTCTGGCGCGGCCGCCCCGCCGACGACTCGCCAACGTCGATCGAGAACCTGTGGCTCGACGTCGGCGCGCGTTCCCGCGCCGAGGTCGTGAAGATGGGCATCGATCGGCTCGATCCCGTGGTGCGCGATTGGCCCGAGTGGACGTTCAGCGACTTCGTCGCCGGTCCGGCGGCTTCCAATCGCGCCGGGTGTGCGGCCGTCGCCGCCGCATCGGCGAAGGAGCCGAGCACGGGCGAGACGGTGTTCATCGTCTCGACTCAGAAGTCGTTCTCATGGGCCGGGCTCACGTCGGCGTTGCGTCGCCTCGGGCGCGTGGACTCGCTGTTCGTGGTGGACGGCGATCTGGGTCGGATGCAGTCCACGCCACGAGAGATGCGCGCGCCGTGGCCGCCGTTGGCCGGGCTGGACGTCGGCGCCACGCTGTCGATCGGCGTTCTGTCGCGTTTCGCGGGAACGCTCGCCGAAACGCTGCAAGAGACTGACATCGAGTCGCTCTTCCGCGCGGTGGCGCGTGCCGCGGCGGTTGGAAGCGACGCGCCGCGGCCGATCGCGGTGCGACACGGCTGGGTCGCCGCGCCGCCGCTCATGGTCCAAGACTCGCTGTCGCGTTACGCCGAAGTGCTCGGGAAACTCACCGACGTGTACGCGCCGTCCGGGTTCGAGCAGCCGATGCGCGACGCGATTCAGTCGATGCTGCCGGCATGGGCTCGAGCGCTCGCGCAAGTCGATTCCGCAGGGAATCTGATCGTTCCGATGGGGCCGAACCGCGACACGACGGTCATCGTGGCGCACATGGACGAGATCAGCTTCGTCATCACCGCGATCGACCGCAACGGCGTTGTGTCACTGAGGCCACGCGGGACGTTCTTTCCATTCTTGTGGGAAGGACAACCGGCGCTCCTCCACCGGCCGACCGACCACCAGGCGCCGCGCGACGGAAAGCTCGGGTGCGAAGCGTCGCGCGGAGGGCCGATGCGCGGCGTGTTCGTACCGCGAGACAGCTCGCGCAACCGCGAGCCCGCGACGCTCACCGCTTGGTTCGCGCGAGACTCCGCCGAGCTCGTGAACTCCGGCGTGCACGTCGGCCTAGCGCTCACCGGTTTCAAGTGCTCGGCGCGCGTCGGCGACACGCGCATCACCGGACGCTCGATCGACGATCGCGCCGGAATCACGGCGCTGCTGCTCGCGCTCGACGAGATCGACCCGGCGAAGCTCGATCACAAGGTGATCTTCATGTTTTCGGTGCGCGAGGAAGGCGGCTTGGAAGGGGCGAAGGCCGCCGCGGCGATCTTCGGCCCGTCGGTGCACCGCGTGCACGCCGTGGACACGTTCGTGTCGTCGGACTCGCCGCTGGAGAGTCAGCGCTTCGCCGACGCACCGATCGGACAGGGCGCCGTCATGCGCGCGCTCGATAACTCGAGCGTGACGCCCCCAGACGAGATCGATCGCGTGACGCGCATCGCCCGGACGGAGCGGATTCCGCTGCAAGTCGGCGTGACGAACGGCGGCAACGACGGCTCCGAGTTCGCGCGCGTCGGCGCGATCGACGTCGCGCTCGCCTACCCTTTGCGCTACAGTCATTCGCCCGCCGAGATGCTGGACCTCCGCGACCTGCGTTCGCTCACACGCATCGTGGCGGCTGTCGCGAAGGCTCCCACGGCGATACCGCGCAAGCCGTAGAGACCCATGCCGTACGCCGAGCGGGCCACTACTCGGTTTAAGAAATGGGAACACAGATGCCGCAGATTGGAAGAGCAATCCCGCAGATACCAACAACAAAGGCTTTGTAGTTACTGCGGAATCGCTGTTCAAGGTCTGCGGCATCTGTGTTCAATTTTGGCCGGCGCCAACAGTGGCTGGGCTGCCGAGACAAGGCCTGCGTAAAACGTTTCTGTTGGCGCTAGTTTCAAACGCCTATGCCCCGCGCTCTGCTCTCCGTTTCTGACAAGACCGGCGTCGTCGAGTTCGCCGGCGCGCTCGCCGAGCTCGGTTGGGAGCTCGTTTCCACCGGCGGTACGGCGAAGGCGCTGCGGGCCGCCGGTCTCACAGTGCGCGACGTCAGCGATGTGACGGGATTCCCGGAGATGATGGACGGCCGGGTGAAGACGCTGCATCCGGCCGTACACGGCGCGCTCCTCGCTCGGCGTGACATCCCGGAACACATGAAAGCGCTCGCCGAGCATGGGATCACGCCGATCGACCTCGTGGCGGTGAACCTCTATCCGTTTCGCGAGACCGTCGCGCGCAAGGACGCGACGCGCGAGGACGCGATCGAGAACATCGACATCGGCGGGCCGAGCATGCTGCGGTCCGCGGCGAAGAACTTCGAGTCGGTCTGGGTGATCGCCGACCCGAACGACTACGGGCGCGTACACTCGGCGCTCGACGCCGGCGACGACGACATCGACCTCCGCCGATTGCTCGCCGGCAAGGCGTTCGCCCACACCGCGGCGTACGACGCGGCGATCGCGTCGTGGTTCGCGCGCGAGCGCGGCGACAAGTTTCCGCCGGACATCGTCGTGTCGTTCGAGCGGGCGCAGTCGTTGCGCTACGGCGAGAACCCGGGGCAGTCCGCCGCGTTCTACGTCGAGCGCCCGGGCGCCGGGCTCGGCGGCCTAGCGCAGCGCGGTGGGAAAGAGCTCTCGTTCAACAACCTGCTCGACCTCGAGGGAGCGCTGCTCGCCATCGATCCGTTCGCGACGGAGACGGCGTGCGCCATCGTGAAGCACACGTCGCCGTGCGGTCTCGCCGTCGGCGCCGACGCGCTCGATGCCTACAAGAAAGCCCTCGCGTGCGACCCCATCTCGGCGTTCGGCTCGGTCATCGCGTTCACGGTGCCAGTCGACGACACGACCGCGAATGCCGTGGCGAGCCTCTTCGTGGAATGCATCGTCGCGCCGGAGTTCAGCCCGGGCGCGGTGGAGATCCTCGGCCGCAAGAAGAACCTCCGCGTACTCGAGGGGCGTGCGAGCGTTCTCACCTCGGACAACCATCTCGACTACAAGCGTGTGCGGGGCGGCGTGCTCGTGCAAGAGCGCGCTCCGGCGGTGATCGACGATTCGGGATGGACGCTCGTGACCACGCGAAAGCCGAGCGACGGGGAGTATCGAGACCTGTTGTTCGCGTGGCGCGCGGTGGCGTCGGTCAAATCGAACGCGATCGTGCTGGCGCGCGACGGCGCGACGATCGGAATCGGCGCCGGGCAGATGTCGCGGGTGGACGCGGCCTTCCTTGCCGCGCACAAAGCGTCGCTGGCCGGCCACGCGACCGATGGATCCGTGCTCGGATCGGACGCGTACTTTCCATTCCGTGACGGCATCGACCAGGCCGCGGAAGCCGGAGTACGGGCGATCGTCCAGCCGGGCGGTTCGGTGCGCGACCCCGAAGTCATCGCGGCGGCGAACGAGCGCGGAATGGCGATGCTGTTCACCGGCAAGCGACAGTTCCGCCACTGAGGTCCTTCGTGCACCATCGGCGCGGTGCCGGAGTCGCGTCGTGACGCGCAAGCGGCGCGTCGGCGTCATCGGCTCGATCGTGTGGGACGTGATCTACGGCCGAGACACGCGCTCGTCCCCCATCGCGGAATGGGGCGGGATCAGTTACGCGCTCAGCGGCATGGACGCGGCCCTGTCCGACGAGTGGGAGATCGTGCCGATCATCAAGGTCGGCGAAGATCTCGCGCCGGCGGCGTCGCAGTTCATGAGCGGCATGCGGCGCATGTCGTCCGACGCCCGGCCGATCGTCGTGCCGTACCCGAACAACCGCGTCGAGCTACGCTACTTCGACGACGAGCGGCGCAGTGAAGTGATGCACGGCGGCGTTCCGCCATGGACGTGGCTGGGGCTCAAGCCGGTGCTGGAGACGGCGCGACTCGACGCCCTGTACATCAATTTTCTGAGTGGGTGGGAGCTCGACCTCGATACGACGATGCTCGTGCGTCAGTCATTCGCGGGTCCGATCTACTGTGACTTACACATGCTCGCCTGGGCCGTGCAGCCCGATGGGCTCCGGACGCTGCGGCCGATCTCCAACGTCCGCGAATGGTGCGGCTGCTTCGACGTGGTCCAGGTCAACGAGGACGAGATGCGGATGCTCGCCGCTGATCCCATGGCGCTCGCCGCGACGGCGTTGCACGCCGGCGTGCGGTGCCTCGTCGTGACGTTGGCCAAGCGGGGCGCGGTGTACTTCGCCGCGGCCGACTTCGAGCGGCTCGAGCTCGCGCGCCCCGCCTCGCCCCGCCCGTTCCAGTCGATCGCGTCGGACGTCGGGCCGATGCGCACGTCGATCGTGCCCGCGGACCACGTCGTCGACGGCGGCGACCCGACGGGATGCGGCGACGTGTGGGGCGCGACCTATTTCTCGCGACTGCTGGCCGGTGATAACTTTGGCGACGCCATCCTCGCCGCCCACCGCGCGGCCGCTCGCAACGTCGGGCACCGCGGAGCCTCAGGGCTCTCCGACTATCTCCGGGGAACGATCAGCCTCACGTGAGTCACGTCCTCATTGTTCCGCCCTCGCTCGACGAGCACACGTTCGAGCAGCTGTTGGAACAGCTCGCACCCCTGCCTCCCGACGCGAAGCTGCTCGTGGACGCGCGGCACGTGAGATGGGCGACGCCGTACGGCCTCACGGCGTTGTTGACCCTCGCTCAGACGCGTGAGGAGCGCCCGGCGCTCGCCGTTCCGGAGCTCGAGGAGACGCTGTCGTACTGGCGACGCGCGGCGTTCTTCCACTACGCCGAGGGCCTGTACGACCTTCGGGGGGCGTACCCGAAGCGGAAAGAGACCGGCGAATCGAGCGTGCTTCTCGAGATTACACCGGTCGCGGGGAGCGACGACGTGCACGGCGTCGTCGGCCGAGTGCAGGAGGGCGCGCAGCGCATCCTGCACAACGAGATGCATCTCGAGTCGAAGGCGATCCTCGGCTTCACGATGACCCTGTCGGAGATTTGCCAGAACATCATCGAGCACGCGGGGCAAGGCGGATGGGTCGCCGTGCAGAGCTATCGCTGGACGAAGCGTCTCGGGCGACGGGTGGTGGTAATCGCCGTCTGCGACGCGGGGCTCGGATTCCGAAGGTCCCTCGAGACCGCGCCCGGCCACCTGCCGACCACGCGCTGGGACGACGCCGCCGCGCTCGAGGAGGCGGTGATTCGCGGCGTGAGCCGGTTTCGCGAGCGGGGCCGGGGACACGGGCTCGCCGGGGCGCGAAACTACGTCGGGCGCTGGAACGGCAAGCTGTCCGTGCGGAGCGGCACCGCCAGGATCGGCATTGTGCCCGACTGGGACGACGATCCGCCGCTCGTGGAAGGGCTCCCCCAGTTCCCTGGCGCGCAAGTTCAGGTAATCATTCCTGAGGCCATGGACGGAGGATCGACGGAGCGATGATGCACCACATCGATCTGAGCAGCGTGCTTCGTCAGACGCTGTCGTGCGATCTCTACTCGAATCTCGTCACGCGCCCCACCGGCGCCGCGGTTCGCGGCCAGATCGAGCAGCTGCTCGCGGATCCGACGGATTCCGCCGACGCGCGCTCGTTCACGATCATCGACTTCTCGCAGGTGTCGATGATCGACTTCTCGTGCGCCGACGAAGTCGTGGCCAAGCTGCTCATGCGCTACGCGTCCGACGACGCGTACTTCTTGTTCAGAGGCGTCAACGACGACCACTGGGTCGCGATCGAAGCGGTGCTCGAGCGTCACGGCCTCGCCCTCGCCGTCGAGAATGCCGAAGGCGTGAAGGTCGCCGGCATGCTGAGCGACGACGAGCGCAGCACCTGGGAAGCCGTGTACCGCCTCGGCACCGCGAACGCCGACGACGTCGCGATCGCGACCGGGTCGGACTCGACGCTCGTGCGCGGCACGCTGGATTCGCTTTGCGGGCGCCGACTCGTGATGCGCGCCAACGACGAGTACATCGCGGTCGGCCACTTCCAGGCGTGACGTCGTGGATCGCGAGCTGCTCGACCGTCCGCTGCGCGTGCTGCGGCTCGACGCGTCGCGAAAGGGCGACGCCGACCGCGGACCGATGGTGACGCTGAACCCCGCCGACGCCCGCAACCGACTGCTCAACGAGGGTGAGCTCGCGTGGGTGTACGGCCCGCGCCGCGGCGAGCTCGCGACGGTGCGAATCGACGAGTCGCTGCGCGCCGGAGACGTCGTGCTGCGTGACGTGGCCGGCGCATCGCCGTCGGAGATCGTTCGTGTGGTGAAGCCGGACCTCGACAATCGCGGACGGAGAAACACCGCCTTTGCCTGACCAACCTCCCCCCCGCGCCAGGCGCTCCGGGCAGACTCGCCGGTCGCCGCTCGACGTCGGGACGCTCGCCGTCCACGCCGGCAGCCCGGCCCACGAATCGGATACGCCCGTCGTTCACCCCCTCTTCCAGTCGGTGAACTTCAACCAGGAGATCGGCACAGGCGACGGTCTCCGCTATCCGCGTTACGGCAATTCTCCCAACGCCGAGATCGTGCAAGAGCGCGTCGCGGCGCTCGAGGGCGCGGAGAGCGCCGTGTTGCTGGCGAGCGGAATGGGCGCTGTCGCGTGCGCGCTGCTCGCTCTGCTCCGCCCCGGCGACCATCTCCTCGCCAGCGGCGCGATTTACGGCGGTGTCTCGCGGCTTCTTGCGACGGAGTTCGCGACATTCGGCATCGACGTCACGCTGATCGATCCGACGGAGACGCGCGTCTGGCGCAAACGGCTGCGCAAGACGACCCGCGCGATTTTCCTCGAGACGCCGATCAACCCGACGTGCCGCGTCATCGACTTGCGGCCGGTCAGCTACATCACGAAGGAGCTGGGCATCGCGCTCGTCGTCGACTCGACGTTCGCGAGTCCGGTCAACCTACGCCCGCTCGAGCACGGCGCCGACGTCGTCATCCACTCGGCGACCAAGTATCTCAACGGCCACCACGACGTGCTCGCCGGGATGGTGTGCGGCACGGCGCCGTACATCGAGGAAGTTCGCCAGAAGATGATGGTGTGGGGACAGGCCCCCGATCCATTCGCCGCATGGCTCCTCGAGCGCGGTCTCAAGACGTTGGAGATCCGCGTTCACCGCCAAGACGAAAACGCGATGCGCATCGCCGAGTGGTGCGCGACGAATTCGGCGATCGCCAAAGTGCACTACTCCGGGTTGCCGGATCATCCGGATCACGAAACGGCCAAAGGGATGATGGACGGCTTCGGCGGGATGATGGCGATCGAGCTAGCCGGCGGTGCCGACGCCGCGACCCGATTCCTCCAGCGGATTCGCATCTTCCGCCACGCTCCGAGCCTCGGCGGGGTCGATTCCGTCGTTTCCGAGCCGCGCTTTACGTCGCACGCCCACCTGACGTCGGCCGAGCGCGCCCGCGCCGGGATTCCTGACGGGTTCTTGCGGCTGAGCGTCGGCATCGAGAGCGCGAAGGATCTGATCGCGGACATCGAGCAGGCGCTTCGCTAGCGCGGGCGGGTGGGCTGAGGGGCCGGCAGGCCGGTAGGCCGCCACGCGCGGCGCGTTTTGCGATGGGGAGATACCGAAGGCGATGCCCCGGTGACGCTGGAAACAACCGTGCGTCAAGTGTTTGGGCGTCCCCCTCTCTCTGATGATCCGCTTCGATCGAGTCTCGAAGGTCTATCCCCGTGCCGTCGCGGGAAGTTCGGCGTTGCGAAACGTCACCTTCCGCATCGCCAAAGGCGAGTTCGTGTTCCTCACGGGCCCGAGCGGCGCCGGGAAGAGCACGAT
>DASYSS010000102.1 GCA_036003045.1 Gemmatimonadaceae bacterium | reverse complement strand
CTGAAGACGAAACGCATTCGCCCTCCTCCCCTTTCCCAATGAGCGATCTGTGATGGCCGGTCGCGCGTTGTCTTGAACGCGCGATGCGGCCGCGCGGATACGCGGCATGACGCGCCCCCGCGCTACCGCGAGGACGCGACGTGTTGGGCGCGACCCGCCTAAGCGGTCAGCGCCCGGGGAGTGGCGACGGGAGGACCGTTCGCGAAGGGAAGGGAATGCGGCCGAGCCGCGGCGACGACTCGAACCTCGGCGTACGGCGTCGCGGTCTGCGCGACCGTGACGACCGGCGGCAGGTCGACGCTCGTCGCGGGGACGAGGACCGCGGGCGCGCAGCAGCAGGCGCCGAGGCACGTACAGGAGTGCTGGCCGTGATGATCGGCGGGAGCGCCGTGATCGTGCGAGGCGTGTTCCGCGTGTTCGGCCATTTGCGTCGCGACGGCGTGGTGGCCGTGCTCGGGGCAATGGTCGAAGCTGCCCGGGTCGAGCAGGGCGGCCTGGAGCCAGATGGCCCAAACGGCGGCAAGCGCGCGGAGCCACGCGGGGCGAAGCATGACATGAAAACTATCGGTGGCGCGGGGGATCGGCCAATAGAATGGGTTCAAACGGCGCGGCATCGCGGCCATTTGGCGGTCTGTCGTCCTTGACCGGCCCCGATCTTGGGCTCGAAGTCGGACGACAGATGTCGGACATCGGACTTCAGACCAGCTCTCGCCTGGTCGACCCCGCCTGCGCCTTTGAACTCCATCCTGAGCACCTCGGGGTTCGGGAGTTTCGGAGTTCGGCAGTTTCGGAGTTCGGCAGTTCTCGGAGCTCGCGAACCCCTACTTGATCTCCTCCGTTCCCCGTGGACCTTTCCCGAGTTCCTTCCTCCTCCCGCCGGAGCTGTCATGAAGTCCTCCCGCGCGCCGTTTGTCGCCGGACTCGTCTTTCTTTCCCTCGCCTGCGCCGCGTCGCCCCCGACGCCGAGCGCGGCGCAGCCGAGTGTGCAGGCGGCGCAGCCGGGCGGGCCGCCGAGGCTGATCGTGTTGATCACGGTCGACCAGATGCGCGCGGACTATCTCGACAAATGGGCGGGGCAGTTCACCGGGGGACTCGCGCGGCTGACGAAGAATGGGGCGGTGTTCACGAATGCGTTTCAGGATCACGCAAACACCGAGACCGCGCCGGGGCATTCGACGCTGTTGTCGGGGCGGGAGCCGTATCGAACGGGAATCGTGTTCAACGCGGAAGGAGTGCCCGACCCCGGATCGCCAGTGATCGGCGGAGGCGGACCCGGTGCGTCGCCGTTTCGATTCAAGGGATCGACGCTCTTCGATTGGCTCAAGTACCGCGACTCGCATTCGCGTGCGCTCTCGGTCTCGAGAAAGGACCGCGGCGCAATCCTCCCCGTAGGCCACGCGCGCGAAGCCGTGTTCTGGTATCAGAGCGACGGCCGCTTTTCGACGAGCAGTTACTACGGCGACGAGCTTCCGCACTGGGTGCACGCGTTCAACGAGCGCCGCATCCCGCAGAGTTACGCCGGCAAGGCGTGGACGCCGCTGCTGCAGGTGGCCGCGTATCCGGAGCCGGACACCGTGCTGTTCGAGGACGGAGGACGCGAGCCGGCGTTCCCGCACGTCGTACCGAGCGATTCCGCCGCGGCCGCCGCCAGCCTGCTCGCGTTCCCGTTCCTGGATGACGTGACCGTTCAATTCGCGCTCGACGGCGTGAACGCGATGAAGCTCGGCGCAGGCCGCTCGACGGATTTGCTCGCCGTGTCACTGTCGTCGACCGACGCCGTAGGCCACCGCTTCGGGATGTCGTCGCGCGAGCTGCACGACCAGATCCTGCGCGTCGACCGCGCCATCGGCGTGCTGATCGACTCGCTCTACAAGCTTCGCGACTCATCGACGATCGTGTTCGCGCTCACCGCCGATCACGGCGTCACTCAGATGCCGGAGCTCGCCGAACAGAACGGCGACTCGCCGCCTCCGATCCGCGTCGACCTGTCCTCGGTCGCCGCGGATTTTCAGGCGACGCTCGCCAAGAGAATGAACACCGACTCGGCAATCGGTTACAGCGACGCCATGTTGATGCTCAATCGCTCGCGCTTGAATCGCTCGCACATCAACGCCGACTCGCTCGCCCGCGCGTTCGCCGACGCGGCGAAGCACCAACCCGGCGTCATGCGCGCGGATCTCTTCAAGGACCTTCTCACCGCCGACACGGTGAAGGACGTGATCGCGCGCCGGTGGCGCCACGCGATTCCTCCCGACTGGCCCGTCGCGGTCGTCGTGACGCTCAACCACGGCAGCGTCTGGGGCACGACGCCCGGCGTTCACGGCTCACCATGGGACGACGACTGCCACGTACCGATAGTCTTCTACGGTCCGTGGATTCGGCCCGGCCGCTACGCCGAGCTCGCCCGAACCGTCGACATCGCCCCCACGTTCGCACAGATCGCGGGCGTGAAACCGAGCGAAGAAATCGACGGCCACGCGCTCACGAGCGCGCTCCTGAAGAACTGACGCGGCGTTTTCTCGCCGATCGGGCTCGGGGTGGGACGCTCCGCTCCGGACAGCCCCACCCCTCGCTCACTCGTGACGGCCGTTAGTGCGCCGCGGTGTCCCTGAACGGGTGCGCGCGTGCGATTGCCCGTGTGGAGGCAGGACCACCGTCACGGGCGCGCCACTGCGCACGCGCACGACCGCGTGTGAAACGGAGGCAGCGACGAGCCGGCCCGGGGTCTGGAGCGCGAGCCGAGGCAATGCTGCCGGGCAGTGTCGGCAGCATTGCGCTGGTCGCGCGGAAGACCTCGGGCGGCTCAGTCGCGTGTCAAACTCGCGCGCTCGGTACTAGCACCCGGGCACGAGGAACGCGCGCAGGGTGGTCGAGCCGCTCGCGGGCGGCGCGATCACGAGTGTGTAGTTCGTGCCGGCGGCCAACGTCTGTGAGCCGACGTCGAGCAGCAACGGCGTGAGGAGGCCGGTCGACGTGAGGCGAATCTGCTGGGATCCAGCCGGCACGCTCACGAATGCGGTGGCGGTTCCGGTAACGGCGCCTGAGACGGTCGCCGGTGCCGCGAGCACGGCGGCGGGTGTCGTCACGAAAGCATCAATCGCGGTCGCGCCGCCGGTCGCGTTGAAGACGCGGAAGCCCGCTTGGCCGGAGGCCGGCGTGAACGTGTTGACCAGCGTGATGAAGGTCGGCGACGCCGAGGTGCCGAAGGCGACGAACGTGTAGCTGTTGCCGGCGACGAGCGTCGGCGTGAAGCCCGAGAGATTCGTCGTGGTTCCGGTCAACGCGATGCCGAGTCCCGGCGTCGTGGCGTTGACGCTGGTGCACGAGGAGACGCCGGCGAAGGCCAGGTTGCTGCCGCCGCTCACGACGCTCGTGCCCTGGCGCAGGTCGAGCGCGACGTCCATCGCGTTGGCGAGGCGAACGTTCGCATTGACCGTTGCCGCGTCGATGATCGTTCCATTGATGACCGGCTTGAACAGCAGGCCGTTCTGCGAGATGGTGTTGCCGCGGAGCACGAAGCTGTCGTTCACATCGAAGTCGACGAGCAGCGTCGTCGTCGAGCCGCCGACGATCGTGACGGGCTTGGACAGGTTGATCTTGAGTCCCGACTTGGATGCGCTCGGGAACTTGATCCCCGGGTTGCTCGTGCCCGTCAGCACAGTTCCGTTCTTGAGCGTCACGCTCGACTTGCTCTGATCGATGATGAGGCGGAAGCCGCTGTACGTGCCGGCCGCGAGTCCGCCCGACCCGATTTGCGCGCTCGCTCCGTTTTGAAGCGCGAGCAGGTTGAACGACTGATTCGGCGTGCCGAGCACGGTCCATCCACCGACGGACGAGTTGTCGAGGTTCGTGTTCGCGTCATTGTCGTCAGTCGCGGTGCCGCGTCCGTCGATTTCGACGACGAACACGTCGACGCTCTTCACCGAGTCGCTGAGAAACGGCGCGTCGCTCAGTTTGACGATGAGGGTTCCGCCGCTAGTGAGACTTGGCAGGGTGGAGTCCGACGAGCACGCCAGCGCCAATACCGAAAGAGCGGCGGCAGCCGAAGTCCAGGCAACGATTCGGCGAAGCTGCATTGCACTTCTCCTGTCCGAGGATGATGGGTCGCGCGACAAGACGGACGGGGCCGGCGTCGCAAGCGGACCCATATGGTGGCAGGGTTTGTGCCCCGGCTCGGTGATATGGGTCGCAGGAGCCCGCGAAGAAAGGAGGCGGGGTGCGTCAAATCGTGACAGGTGCTTGGTGGGGGAGGGGACTGCCGAAGGCCGAAACTGCCGAACTCCGAGACTGCCCTAAGCCGAAACTGCCGAGAGCCGAAGTGGCGAAACTGCCGAAAGCCGAAACTGCCGAAAGCCGAAAACTGCCGAGAGGCGACGAACGACAAGCGTTGGCCGCGGTCATTGTCGGCGTTTGGCAGTCTCGGAGTTCGGCAGTTTTCGGAGTTCGGCAGTCTCGCAGTTTCGGAGTTCGGCAGTTTCGGAGTTTGGCAGTCTCGGAGTCCGGCAGTCTCGGAGTCCGGCACTCCTCACTTCAGCACGCCTAACAAGCGGCCACCAAAAAGCTCCGCAGCCCCGCCTGACCCGGCGCCACCACGATCGTGTAGTTGGTTCCCGCGTTGAGCCGATTGGACGAGCCCGCGTCCAGCACGACGGTGTGTGTGCCCGTTGTCGTGATGCGGATCTGGCGCGTGCCGGCGGTGACGTTCACGAATGCCGATGCGGTTCCGGCGGAGGTGTTCGCGGTGGTGCGCGTGGTGAGCGCCGTGAGCGCGGTGCCGGGGTTGGTCACGTACGCGTCGATGGCGGCCGGGTCGCTGGTCGCGTTGAGGATGCGAAAGCCGGCGCTGCCCCCTGCCGGGCGGAAGGCGTTGAGAAGCATGGCGAAGCTCGTGGCGGAGCCGCCGCCGGGAAACGCGACGACCGTGTAGCTGTTGCCGGCGTCGAACGAGGGATCGAATCCGGCGAGGTTCCCCGACTTGCCCGCGCTGGTCACGGTGAGCTGCGGCTCGGCGGCGCTCACGCTGGTGCACGACGACATGGCGGAAAAGGCGAGGTTGCCGCCGCCGTCGACGACCGCGTTGCCTTGTCGGAAATCGAGCCGGGCGTCGGTCGCGTTGGCGAGGCGGACGGTGGCGTTGGCGTTGGAGCGGTCGGCCGGCGACGTCGACTTCGGGTCGGAGCAGGCGGTGACGGCGATTACTACAGAGAGCGCGGCGATCGGAGCGATGCGGCGAATGCTCATTGGACTTCTAGTATGCACGCAGGGTGAGCGAGAGCCGTGAGCGACAGCTGTGAGCAGCAGCTGCGAGCATGGCGGCGACGACTGCGTAACTGCGTAACGGCGTAACTGCGTTAGGGCAGAGGGGCCGGCTTCGGCGCACCAACATTGGTGGCCGAAGCCGGACGTGCGACTGGACCTTGGGCTTACATGGGCGGCTTGGCCGGAGCGGCGCCGCCCTTCTGGAGCGCGGCGCTCAACTCGTTCGCCTTCGCGACATGGCTTTGCAGTCCACCAACGGTCTGGTCGAGATCCTTCTTGAGATCCTCGTCACCCGCCGACGTCTTGCCGCTGTTGATCGCCGCGATCTCGGCTTGATGATTCGCGATGACCGCTTGGAGGAACGCGCGATCGAACTCGGCGCCCGCGGCCATCGCTTCGAGTGCGGTGTAACGGCTGGCAAAATCCGTCGCGGTCTTGCTGCTCGCGTCGGCTTCGCGTCCGACGTCCTTCTTCGCGGCGATCGTCTGGAGCGCGCTGGCGTGTGCGGCGTGATCCGACGCGAGCGACGTGGCAAAATCGCGGATCGCGGGGTTCTCCGTCTTCGTGGCCGCCAGCTTCGCCGTCGCGGCTTGGATCGAGTCGATCGTGATCAGATTGTCGATCAGGTGCTTCTGCGCAGCGGAAACCACGTCGCCGCCGGCGGTCGTGACGACTTGCGAGGCGGCGGGAGCGGCAAGGGCGCAGGCAGCGATTGCGGCGAACGCCGCGACGGTCATGGTGGTCGAGCGGGCCATCGGTTCCTCCGGGGTTCGGATGCGAGAATTGAACGACCGCGCCACGGATGCAAGACATGTTCTTAAGTTGAGATCGGGGGGAGAGATTCGAGGATTCATTGGGGTGGACGGGTGGACGGGTGGACGGGTGGACGGGAAACCGGGACGATGTCACGCGTGCTTCGTGATGTGCGTCATGTCGAGGCGGCTCTGTAGCGGGACTTCTATTAGCAACCAATGATTCGGCGACTCATCGATCTCACCGCACTCCTCTTGATTGGGGTTCTCGTGTTCGCGTGGCTCCGCGCGAGCGACGCGGCGGCGCGGCCGCAGGCTCCGGCGTCGTTCGACTGGTCGGCGGTGTCGACGCGCGATCTCGACATCGCGTCGGTGTTTCTCGCGGCGAAGTCGGAAGGGGTCGGGCGGGCGATGGACAGTCTCTCCGCGTTCGTGAAGCGGGATTCGACGCTCGAGGGGGATGGCCACATGATCGCCCACGCGCTCGGCCGCTTCGCGATCGCCAACAACGGCCACGATCCCGCCGTACTGCGCGAGTGCCGTCCGACGTTCGAGGCCGGGTGCTACCACGGCGTGCTCGAAGGGCTGCTCGCGGCGCAGCAGCACGTCGATCCGCCGGCGATGGCGAAGGTGTGCACGTCGTTCGCGCACGCGGGCGACGCCCGTGAGCTGACGATGGAATGCGCGCACGGACTTGGCCACGGCTTCACCGAAGCGATGGGCTACGATCTCGCGCGCGCGCTCGGCGCGTGCGACTCGTTCGATTCGGGCGATCTGCGCGGCGAGTGTCACGACGGCGTGTTCATGGAAAACGCGGTGCACGGCGTCGGAATGAAGGGGATGAACGTCGGCGACGCCGCGCTGGCCGGGGCGGCGCACGAGCACATGGCGATGGACATGGGGAGTCCCGCCCCGTCGACCAATAGTTTTCGAAAGTCGGACGTCGCGTTTCCCTGCGACAGCGTCGCGGCGCAGTATCAGCCGTCGTGCTGGTCGTATCAGCCGCTCGTGATCGCGCGCCTGCGCGATTACGACCTCGAGAGAACGCTCAAGGACTGCTCACTCGCCCCGTCGGCCTCGGCGTCCAACTGCTACCGCGGGTTCGGGAAGCAGAGCCAGGCGTTCTTCCGGTGGAATCGGCCAAAGGTCATCGGCACGTGCACCGGGGCCGGTGCGTTCCAAACGGACTGTTTCGCCGGCGCCGTCGAAGCGTTAGTGGATCGAGAGCTCTCGGCGCGCGGTGCGATCGACTTCTGCGGCGCGGTGCCGGAGGGTGGCCGCAAGAAGTGCTTCGAGTCGGTGGGAGTGCGGATTGCGCCGCTCCACGCCGACGACAAGAGCGCGGCGCGCGAGTGCGCCATGGCGGGGCTGCCGGAATACGTGGACGCGTGCATCCGCGGGACGCGCTAAGTCGATTCCTCCGCGCTGCCGCGAATCCAGCTGGGCCAGCGGGCGATCCGCCGCTCGATGTACTGCGGGAGACGGCCGGAATTCTTCCGACGAAGAACCATCACCAGAGCCGGGAGATACACGCCCGCCAGCACGAGATAGTCGGAATCGAACGCCGGATTTCCGCCGGGCCGGTTGAACGCTTGCAGCGCGATGAGCCACGCGATCATGCTCGTCGCGCTCAGCGCGATCGACTCGCGCCGCGTGCGTGCGACCAACCAGAGCGGAAGTTGGTCGGCGAAATACAGCAACTGCGGTACGCAGGCCATCCCCAGGAGGAGACGCGCCTCGGGACGCCGCCAGCGGAGCAGCGCGAGGAGCGTGAGAACGCCGCCCGGAATGAGAAGCGGAATTGGATGGCCGGGCATCGACCGGAGATTGCGCAGCCACTCGGCAGGCCAACTCGGTTGGAACGCGAGCGAAAGCAACAGCAAAGCGCCGCCACCGACTATTCGATTCCAAGAAGGGTCGGCGGGAACGGATGCGAGGCCGATGTTCGGCTTGACGACGGCGAGGAAGCCCAGCACCGGCAGAAGGAGTGTCGCCGTGACGAGCGGGGTCCATTGACCCAGCCCCACCGCGACGATGAACGCCGAGCCGAGGAGCATCGGAAGGCGCTCGGGCGACTTGAGGAGAATGCACCACGACAGAAGCACCGTCGACGCGGTCGCGAACAGGGCGTATCCGAGTCGCAGCGGCACGAGCGCGAACGGTGCGAGGAGGAAGAGGGCGGGGAACGGGTAGAAAAACGGTTCCGGGACGACGCGCGTCCGCCGCATGATCGGGAATCCGCCGACATACGGGTCACGTCCCGCGAGCCAGTTTCGCGCGTGAAAATGAAACTGAGCGAAATCAGCGCCGTGGCTGTACGGAAACAGGAACCAGGCCAGGGTGCCTGCCGCCAGTCCGATCGCCGCCGAAACGGCGAAGATCCTCACGGTCTCACGTCGCATGTGTGGTAGTTTCGACACACCGGAGGCGATCGTCGAGGTGCAGACTCGTGGTTGCTGAACCTTCCTCAGACGGCGGCGTAGCCGAACCAAATGGAATCTTCGGAAGGCGAAACCGCCACGTACGTCGACTCCTCGCAAGTCGGCTGGTCCGAGCAATGGCGCGACGCGCTCGGCCCATTCTGGAAGTGGCAGTTGATGCTCATCGGCGTGCTCCTGTTCACGGCGGGAACATCGCTTCCACTCGCCGACCCGGATTTGCCGATGCATTTGGCGACGGGAGAGTGGATTGCGAGGCACCATGCCGTCCCGTTCACGGAACCGTTCGCATGGACACGGGCCGGCGCGCCGTTTCAGGCGTATTCGTGGGCGATCGAGCTGCTGTACTTCGAGCTCATGGCGCACGTGGGTCCAATCGGGCTCGGTGTGCTCCAGGGAATTACGTACGTCGCGCTGGCCGCGGTGATGCTCGTTCTGGGACGAGTGGCGCGGTGGAATCCGTGGGTGGTGCTCGTGATGGTGGCGGGCAATTTGATCGTGACACTCGGAACGACGCCCTACGTTCGCCCGCAAAGCATTCTGCTGATCGCCACTCCGCTGGCGTGGGCGCTCGTCTATCGAGCACTCGATACGCGCCGGCTCGGGCTGACGCTCGTTGGGTTGTTGGCGGTCAGCACGGTGCTGTCGAACACGCATTTGCTTTTTCCGATCGCACTGATTCCCTGCGTGCTCTTGTTGACCAAACCACCGGCCGATCGGAAACGCATGGTGCTCGTGCCGGCCGCCATCGTGCTCGGTTGGTTCTTGTCGCCGTACGCACTGCATTGGCCAGAGATCTTCGCGCTCAACTTCGCCAAGAACGCTGTGCTTGGGCCGCCCAGCGGGATCAACGAATACAAGCCTGGTTTTCAAATGTTGATGACCGGGATCGAGGGGTCCACCGTCGTGGGCGTGCTGCTCGCCTTTCTCCCGTGGGTGGCGGCCAAGAAACTCGACGCGAGAGAGCGCTTTTTCCATGGCGGTCTGTGGCTCGCGGGGCTGTTGTTGTTCGCCCTTGCGCTCCGATCGCTCGTCGTGTGGTGGCTGGTGACGATTCCGATGTCCGCCGTGGCGCTGTCGTTGGCGCGAACGCCGGCCGTTCCCGTCGTACGAACGGCACAGCGCGCAATCGTTCTCGTGATCTTCGCGCTCGTGGCGGCGGCCGGTCTCGAGACATGGGAGGACCCCGCGCTTCGCGCCGGTGACGCCAACATGCGCTACGTGCCGTCGATCAACGCGAAGATGATCGAGCCGCTCGTGCGGTGGATCGAGTGCAATACGCGACCAACGGACGCCCGTCTCGTCACCATGTTCAACTTCGGCGGCTATTTCCCGTGGCGGCTGCCGCGATTGTCCGAATCGATCGACGGGAGAACCATCTTTCCCGACTCGGTCGCGCGCGCGGAGACGTACTTCAGCGCGTTCAAGCCGGAGATTCCGCTGCAGCCGTGGCGGACGGCCGACGTCGCGATTTTTCCGGTAAAGTTTCCCGTGGCGGCTGTTCTCGATACCGCGCGCGGTTGGCATCGCGTCGCGATGACCAATCAGCTGGACGGACCGTCTCGCATGATCGGCGTGTGGGTCACCGATGACTGGTGGCAACGCGCGGGCATCGGCCCAGTTCCTCGGCGCGTGTTGCCCGTCATGCAGTCGCTCGACCCGCGCCACACGAGCTGCGAGGCGCTGGTCCCACTGCCGCAGTCAAAACGTACGGGCGCCCCTTAAGAGGCGATCGTCTCGGTACTCGCCGCCTCCCGAGGCGGCAAAGCAATGTGGGGCTGGTCGTACATTCCACGCGCCGCATTAGCCCGGATCCGCATCACGTCGAGTGCCATGCGTAGTCCGTCGCGAACCACGCGGACCTTGGACCCCGGCTGGTGGACCCAGTTCACGGGGACCTCGGCAACCGGATACTGGGCCCGAAGGGCCATGAGCAGGACTTCGACATCGAAGCTGTAGCCCGTCATGCGCATGCGGGAAAAGAGATCGTGGGCCACCGGGGCGTCGAAGAGCTTGAAGCCGCACTGCGTGTCGACGAATCCGCGGATCGCGTACAGACGTACCACGGCGTGGAACAGCCGGCCGGCGACACGTCTATAGAAGCGGGCTTCGACCCTCGTGGCGCCATCGGGAATGGCCCGAGAGCCGATCGCGATGCGCGCTCCCGCGGCAATCTGTGTCTCCAAGCGGGCCAACTCCTCAAAGGGAGTGGCGCCGTCGGCGTCAGCGAACAAGACGAGACGTCCGGCCGTGTTCACGATGCCGGTCCGCACCGCGTACCCCTTCCCGCGATTTTGCGGCAGCCGAATGAGCCGGATTCGGTCATCGTCGGCTTCGATGCGCCGGACGACTTCGCTCGTTCCGTCGGTGGATCCGTCGTCCACGACGATGACTTCGGCGCGCCGGCCGTCGCGGTCGAGAAACGCCTGGAGATCCCTAAGGGTCGCCGGAAGTCTCGCGACTTCGTTGTACGCCGGGATCACCACGGAGAGGGCGATCGGCTCGCGCATATAAAGGTTCCTTAATCAAAGAGCAGTCGCCGCCGAGCGTTCTCGGCCACGAGCACCAGCAAACTACCTCGGCCATCCATACAAGTCTCGCCCTGAGGAGCTCGATCGCCGATCAGACGCCAAAAAAATGCATTGGGGCTAATGGTAGTGCTCGATTGTTGTGGAAACTATTCGGCGGGTGTTGACAAAACGCAACAGTCGGTGCGTTTTGCTGTGGTCGTGCAAGGGTGAAAATGTATCCCGTTTTTTCCGCCTCACTCGCTCAGTTCGAAGAATCCCGCGGGCGGCGAACGACGGACGCAGTTGGCGGTAAGCGGTTGGTGGCGTTGCTTTTGTAATTTTGTCACGGGCCCGAAATAGCTGGGATCGGCTCGAAGGGAGTT
The DNA here is from genome assembly GCA_036003045.1 of Gemmatimonadaceae bacterium. Taxonomy (NCBI): domain Bacteria; kingdom Pseudomonadati; phylum Gemmatimonadota; class Gemmatimonadia; order Gemmatimonadales; family Gemmatimonadaceae; species Gemmatimonadaceae bacterium. The sequence continues at coordinate 2,829 of DASYSS010000102.1, read as the reverse complement.
CGACAGTGGCGGCGTTTTTCGAACTGGCGGTCCCAGCGTTGCAGAGGTGAGGCGCGTCACGTCGGTGCCGGCGTGGCGTCGGCGGTTGGGATAGGCTTGCGCGGTAGTGGACGCCAGCCCAATGTTCGCCGCGCGTCACTTTGGCATCAGATCGGCTTGGAAGCTATTGGGAGCCATACATAGCGGTTGCGTATCGCAAACGTGGGTCGTCGCGTTGCTGTCTCAGAATGTTCTGTCCGCGATGCCAAACGCTCTCCCTTACGGTTTAGCAAGTCGAGACTAGACATGACGCCAACAGGACGCCGGATGTTGAGGGCCGCAAGACAGTTCTTTAAGAACGAGGACGGTGCCGCGTTGATCGAGTACGGCATGTTGGTCATGCTCATCGCGCTGCTCTGCATCATCGCGTTGAAGACAATCGGAAGCAAAGTCGCGAACGGCTTCAACTCGGCGAACACGCTGCTTCCGTAGGACCGCTTGGCGCCGCGCAAATCCCGATTCAGTGTCCGTTGAATCCGTAGCTCTCCCGAAGTTGCAGTCGCTGGATTGCTGTCGCTCGTCCCTTTACCCTCATCTGGAGCGCTTCATGAACCGCCTCACCGCCATCGCCCGGAACTTCCTCAAGGAAGAAGACGGCGCGGCCCTGCTCGAGTACGGCATGCTCGTGCTGCTCATTGCCGTGCTTTGCATCGTGGCCATCAAGACCATCGGCAGCAAGATCAGCAACGGCTTCAACTCGGTGAACGCGTCGCTTCCGTAGGCGACGGCGTTCTACCCGGAAAGCTTCGTGTTCGCGGGTCCCGCGCCGGCGGTCGCCGGGAGTGCGTTGTTGGTCGGCCTCCTGGCAGTTGCCTGCGTGTCGGACCTGCGGACGCGGCTGATCCCGAACAAGCTGGTGCTGGCTACCATCGCGGCAGGATGCGCGTTCGCGATGGTTACAAATCCTGCAATAAACGGTCTCTCACACGCGGGCGCCGGGCTTTTGACCGGGTTTGCCGTGTGGTTTCCGTTTTACCTGCTGCGAATGCTGGGTGCCGGCGACGTGAAGCTGTTCGCGGCGTCGGCGACTTTCCTCGGCGCCCGCGGCGCAGTCGAAGGAGCACTTTACACGGCGCTCTTCGGTGGCGCGCTGGCGCTCGTTTACATGATCCTCAGCTCGGGTTGGACATGGACGTTCATTCGCCTCGGACACGGCGTGCAGCAGCCCGCGATGCTGCGCAACGCGCCCCCAGCGGCTGGCCGTCGAATGACCTATGCGCTGGCCATCTCGGCCGGCGTCCTCCTGGCGTTCTGGTGGCCCGGGCACTTGATCGGCTGAGGTGCGAGATGGACGGACGGACGTTCTTTCAGAGGCAGGACGGCAGCGTGATCCTCGAGACCGCGCTGATGATCACGGTCTTGCTGATCCTGATGTTCGGCATGGTCGATTTCGGCCGCGTCATGTACACGTCCAACGGTCTCGTATCGGCCGCGCGCGAAGGCGCGCGCTTCGGGGCAACCCAGCAGGTGGTCAACACGACCGACATCAAGGATACCGTAATCGCCCGGTTTAACCCCTTCACGTTTGGGGGCGATAATCTGGTGAGAGCGAACGTCACCGTGACCGCCGTGGGGAGTCCCGCCACGACGTCGATCAAGGTGTCGATTGCCTACCCGTTCAGGTGGATCACGCCGGTGGCCTCCATCGCGAGCATCATCGCGCACGGTACGGTGAGCTACACGTCGACGCTTCACGCGCAGGCCGAGTACCGATACGAGAATCAGTGATTGAGATGAACGCCGACAGTCGCTGAAAAGGTTCGCACGTTTTCGCTGGGCATTCCCAAGACAGCCATCCTCTTTCGGACGCTTTTTTATGGCAGAGCGACGTTACACGACAATTTTCGGGGCCGCGCTCGTAACGGCCGCTTTGGCGACCTTCGGCATCTACAGGGTGCTGCAAGCCTCCAAGGCGCAGAACCGAGTCATCACCCGGCCGGTCGTCATCGCGTTCAAGGACGTGGCCGAAGGCAAGGCGATCGACCGGGCCAGCGTGACCGTCGCCGAGTGGCCGATCAATACCATCCCTGCCGGCGCATTCGCATCGGTGGATTCGGTCGTAAACCGCGTGACGCGTATCGACGTCTTCCGCGGTGAAGTCATCGTTCCCGGCCGCCTCACGCCCGACGGCACGGGCCCTGGGCTACAGGTGAAGATCACGCCAGGCAAGCGCGCCCTTACCGTGCGAATCGACGACGTATCGGGGCTGAACGGAATGGTCCAGCCGAATAGCCGCGTGGACGTGCTGATCGTGACGCGCGACAGCAAGACCCAAAAGGACGTTGCCAAGACGTTCATGTCGAACATGCGCGTCCTTGCGGTTGGCACGATCGATCAGCATACCGCCGACAATCGCCCGATTGCGGCCGCGACGGTTAGCCTCGAGGTGACGCCGGCCGAGGCCGAACGCCTCGCCATCGCCCAGGGCACGGGCCGGATCCAATTGTCACTACGTGGTTACGGCGACCCCGATTCGATCCGGACGACCGGAGCCAATTCAGACGACGTGCTCGCGCAGCTCCGCTCCGCGCCAGTCGCGAACGTGGATCCGGCGCCCACCCATCGAGCCTCGTCGGGAGCCGGCCGCCGTGCGGCGGCCCCGGTCCAGCAGGCGCCGGCGCCGCCGCAGGTCATCGCGCCACAGCCGCCGTCCACTGGCGAAGTGTCGCCCAAGCCAAGGGCGGCCGACACGAACGTCGTCACCATCTACAAAGGCAGTGCCCAGGATACGCGGAAGTTTGTCAGCAAGGATTCCGCGAAAACCGATTCAGCGAAGCGGAAACCTCCGCT
>DASYSS010000101.1 GCA_036003045.1 Gemmatimonadaceae bacterium | reverse complement strand
GCTGCACGCCCCTACGGCCAGCAATGCCCCCCAAACTGCGCCACCCCGCATACGAGTGGCGGCGTCGCAAGAACTAGTCCCTACTCACCTCGCAAGACGAGCTCGACTCAACGACCACACGCCGGCGCCGTTGGCGCCGTCCACCACGGAAGCGCACGACCGCCCGAGCGGGTGATCGATCCGTTCAACTCGCCGATGCTCGTTCCCAGCTTCCGAAGGCTGTCGAGCGTCGCGTCGAGCTGCCGGCACGGGCCGTCCACGCCGGCGACGATGCTGGGCGTCGGCGCTGCGTCGGCGATGAACTGATCGGAGTACCGACGTCCCAGATCGCGGTGCACGATCCCGAATCCGGTGGTCGCGAGGCGAACCAAGGCGCTGTCGAGTGTTCGCATCGAAGTGGGGTGGGGGAGCTGAGCGGCTGACGCTCGGTTGCTCAGCGAATCGATCGCGGCATGAAGCGCGGTGACGTAGTTGAAGCCTTCGTAGCTCGCGGTGAGCCCGGCGACCATGCGCTGCTGCAACCGGAACTGTGCGGCGAGCGCGGCGGCGGGAACGTGGACGCGCGGGTCGGGCACGATGGTGATCGGCTGCGACGTGCTTCGCGCGCCAACCGTCAGCTTCGCGGTATAGGTCCCGGGCGGCACCATGATCCCCACGATGGTCGAGCGATACGTGTGACCGGGTGTCGCGTGCCAGTTGAGCGTATACTCACGATAGTCGAGCAGGTTTCCGTAGTAACCGTAGTTCAAGGTCGGCGGATCGGGGTAGCGAAGATCCCAATTGACGCGGTGCATGCCCGGGGCCGTGGAGAGGACCGTCGGGGTGGCGAGCCAATATTCGGGGACGTTCGGCATCACCGTGTCTCGCGGCGACGCAACGCTCGAGAATTCACGAATGACTTGGCCCGCGCCATTGCTGATCGTCAGCGTGACGGGACCCGACGCGGTCGAGCGCAGATAGTAATCGAGGATGGCGCCTTCGGGCGGGTTCTCGCCCACCACCATCTCCGGCGGCAGTGGCGTGTCCTGTGTGTTGTCCCAGCGCGCCCGAACGACCGTGTCCGGCTTGAAGAGAAAGGCGGAGCCCGCCGCCGCCATCGCGGTGCGCATTTGCCGGAGCGGCGTCACGTCGTCGAGGATCCACAATCCGCGGCCGTACGTCGAGACGACGAGGTCGCTGCCATGCACCGTCATGTCGCTCACGACCGTCGTCGGCAGGTTGAGCTGCAACGACTGCCAGTGGTCGCCCTTGTCGAACGAGACATACGCGCTCGTTACGCCGCCGGCGTACAACAGGTTTGGATCGGCCGGATCCTCGCGCACGACGCGCATGGTACCGTCGTCCGCGAGTCCGTTGTCGATCTCGGTCCAACCGTGACCGTAGTCGGTCGTCCTATACAGATGCGGCTTTCCGTCGCCGGATAGAATCGCGGCGTACGCGGTTCCCGCGTTGTGATGCGACGCTTCGATCACGTTGATGCTGCCCGCCACATTGGGCGGCGTCACGTTCGCCCACGTGGCTCCGCCGTCGCGCGACACGTGAATCAGGCGCGTGCTCGTGCCGACCCAGATGACGCCGGACGTCACGGGCGATAGCGCGAGCGTCGTGATCGATCCGCCGGCGGCGGGCGCGCCGACGCCGGTGCTGATCGACGTCGATCCGGCAAGCGTCACGCCCGCCGGCGCGGCGAGATCCGGGCTGACGCGGCGCCAATGGTCGCCGGCGTCGGTGGACATCAGCAGGTGCTGCGCCGCCATGTACAGCGTGCGCGGATTCTGCGGCGAGAAGGCCAGCGGCGGAGCTCCGCCGAAGCGCTCGTCGTCCGTCGGCTGATACAACACGACGACCTGTCCCGTGACGCGATCGTAGCGCCGCAACACGTGATACCAGCCCTGGGTGTACATGTACCGCTTATCGCTCGGATCGGCGATCAGAAAGCCGTTCTCAAAACCGCCGGCGGGATACCAGTCGTTCGGGCGGATCTCGCCGAAGTCGCTGCGGCTCGCCACGCACGCGGTGCCGGAGTCCTGTTGCGGCCCGCAGACGTGATATGGAAAGTCATAATCCGTCGCGACGCGATAGAATTGCCCATTGACGAGTCCATAGTACGGCGTGAAACTCGCGCCGCCGTCGACCGTGATCGCCGCACCCTGATCCACGCCGATCAGCATGCGCTTCGAGTTCGTCGGATCGATCCACATGAAGCGTGGGTCGGCGCCACTCGGCGCGCCCCACCACGAGGCGACGCTCTTGCCGCCGTCACTCGAGCGATAGATCGACGTTCCCATCACGTACACGACATCCGGATTTTGCGGGTCCGCGTAGATCTTGCCGCCGGCGCTCGCGAGCCGCTGGGTGCCTAGAGTCCACGAGTCACCCCCGTCGTCCGACCGATAGAGTCCACGGCCGGCGCCGCCCCCGGCGCCGCGCCCAGCGGTTCCCGCCATCGCGTACAAGCGCCGGCCGCGGGTGCCCGACGACACGCTGAACGCAGAGATGCGCGCGCCATTGGGCAACCCGCGGCCGGCGGCCGGTTGCCAGGTGACGCCGCCGTCGGTCGATCGGAAGAGGCCGACACCGCCCGTCGCCACGGACGCGTAGACGACCTGTGGATCAGAAAAGTCGTATGAGAGATCGGACGCGTCGGCCGGACCGTCGGCCGGGAGGACGCGCGCCCACGTGCGACCACCGTCGGTGGTGCGATAGACCCCGCGCTCGTCAGGCTCAGCCGGTCTCGCGCCTGGGCCACCACCACGTCCGCCGCGACCCTGCGCCGCGACGAGCACCGTATTGGCATCGCGAGGCGACACGACGATCGCCGCGATGTACTGCGACCCCTGGAGCCCCGCGCTGCTCCAGGTCTTTCCGCCGTCGGTCGACTTGTAGACGCCCTTGCCCGGCGTGAACGACCACCCGGACCGATCGCCCGTTCCCGCGTACACGATGTTCGGTTCCGACGCCGCCACGGCGACCGCCCCAACGGACGCGACGCGCACGTCGTCGAAGACCGGCTTCCAGGTATTGCCGGCGTTCGTCGTCTTCCAAATGCCGCCTTCGGGCATGCCGGCGTAGTACGTCGTCGGGTCGCCGGGAACGCCGGCCGGCGCCGACACATAGCCGGAACGTGGAGGGCCGATCGACCGCCATCGGAGCTCGGCGAAGTATGCGGAGTCCACGCGAGGCAACTGAGCTCCCACGTGCAGTGGCCAGGCAAGGCAGGCAACGATCACGACTGCGCGACGCCGACGAAGCATCGGCGCGCCATGTTGTGAGATCGAATGAACGTCGGCGCGCATGCCAGCTCCTGTGCCGCGGGGTCGGGAAGGGACAAGACCATTATGGAGGTCGCGACCCTCGGTGACCAGCGCGAGGATGACTCGGCACGCGCTCTACTTAAGCACGAACCACGCGGGCCTCGTCGCGAGGGGGCGCTGGCAAGACACCGTCGCGAGCGTGCTCCCGTCATCGCCCTGCAGCAAAACACCGCGGGCCGCCGCGCAGGAGGCGCGCACGGTGTCGTACAGCGCGGCGCCGTCGTCGCGCACCCGATGGCCATCGACCGCGAATACAATGTGCTCGACGGCGAATGGCTCGCACCCGGTCACCGCACCCGTCTTGATCGACGGCCCAGAGTTGAAATTGACGCGCCCGCAGGCCTGCGACATCAAGTGCGCCATCGCGGCGCGTGCGGCTTGTTGTTGCACGCCCGCGGGCGGCACACCCGAGCCTTCTTCGACCGCGACCCCCGCCGACCGGAGACCGTCGATGGCGATTCGCATTCCGTCGCGAGTGGCGACGAAAGCCTTCATTGCCGCGATGACAGAATCCGGAACGTGCTCGCCGGCGAGCACGGCGAAATAGCGCGCCTGATCGTAGCTCCCGGCGCTTGCTTTGGCGCTCGCGATGAGATCGTGCCAAAAGGTGAACGCGTTCGCTGAGGAATTGGCGCTGTGGGCGGCGGCGGCCGTCCACATGGTGAGGACAAATCCGCAGTCGTACATCTCGCGGATCGCGTTGCGCGAGCCGGCCGTGGCCACGGGCCCCGACGCCATCGCGGTGGCGCACTGGTTGATGGCGTCCTCGCGGCGCGCGCGATAGCGCGCGCTGTCGATGGCGCCGAGCGCGTAAAGCATCTCTGTCGCGAAAGCGTCGGCGGAGCCCTCGTGCATCCACGAACCTGTGCCCTGATCGACGTTCTCCACGAGGTGGCCGTTCCACAGGTGCGCGGACTCGTGGGCGATGAGGGCGACCGCCTGCTCGGTGGATGCCGGCGTTTGCCGCGTCCAGTCCGCGCCGGTGAACGTCATGTTCACGAGACCGGTGAGCGTGCCGCCGCCGGACGACAATCCGGGCCGCGCGGCGTCGTCAAAACTGAACAGCACGACGGGTTTCCACGGGAGCGGATAGCCGAATCGCTCTCGATACGCCGCGAAGAGCCGCGGCAGGTCATCGTTGAAGAGGGCAACGATCCACGACGGCATGCCGGGATCGACGATCGCCACCACGTCGGGCGTGTCAATCGGCTTCGTGTTGCCAAAATAGATGTACGTCCCGTCACCGATCGAGTCGGAGAACGCCACCCGCCCCGAGACCACTCGCCCGCGCACGACCGCTTTCATTCCGTTTGGCGGCGTGAGGTCGATCGTTCGAAGCCTCGTAGCGGTAGTGCCGTCCACGATCGCCGTGGCGTAGAGGTGTCCGGTGTAGACGGCGACGGCGCCACCCGTGAAGGGCAGAAAGAACTCGTACTCCTTCGGTAGCGTCGTGGTGTACTCAGGAAACTCGAATACGATCTCCCGTTGCGGCGTCATGCCAGGCGCGACGCGCACGACTTGGGCGTCGCCGTCGCGCCCGAACTGGTACCCGGGTGTCACGACCGTCCAGACGCGTTCGCGAAAGAATGACGCGGGTCGCTCGAACCTGAGCGTTGGAGTCGGCGACGATAGGTGATACGTCGCGCGCCACGTCCCGCTCGCGAGCCGCTCGAGCGAAACGGAGCTCTGCGCCGAGATCGACGCGAGTGGGAAAAGCGTGGAGAGGAGGGCGTAACGGCGAGTCATAGCAATCTGGTTCGACACTGGTCCCCGTGTTTCCGTTGTAGTCGTTCCAGCGGAATGCCTGTCGTAATGGGCGTGCGATTGGAGCGGTTCCGGGGTCGCCAATTCGATCCAGCGGGCCCGATTCACGCCCTCGAGGCGCCACAGCGATTGTCCGCTGCGGCGCCAGGGTAACGGCTGATGCAGCACCCGGTGCAACCGACTAAGTTTCATAGAGCGGGTGCATCGGCATTCGCCCATCGCGCACACGGAATTCTCACGGGTCCGGCGCCGACCGGACCTTCATCATTTCCGATGCTGTGCTCGCCCGAGCCCGAAGGAGTCCTAAATGAAAGCGCTCGAGTTTCAGGAAGGCGATCGCACGTTCACCTGCAAGGCCGAATCCTCTCCGGCGACTCCAGGCACGCTATGGTGGTGGGTCAGCATCACGGGAGAATCGCAGCGCTACGCGGCCTTTCGAACCGCGGAAGGCGACGCGCCCCTGAACCTGCGCCCGCGGATCGTCGCGTACTATTCGCAAATGGTTGCCGATCGCGAGCGTCCACGCGAGGTCCACAGCCACTGGGGTAAGCGCCGTGGGGCGACGGCGCCCGCTGAACAGGGCGCACCCGGCGTGCCGGCGGAAAAGCCGGCCGAAAAGACGCCCGAATAGCTTCGATCAACGAGAAACGACCGGCAGCACGAGCCGCGATACGTGCGCGGCCGAGTGCCACACGGCGTTTTTCGCCACGTTCCAAGCGGTCTCGTCATAGTTCCGACCGCCCGTATTCAAGTTGCGATCGAAGCGCGGGAAGTTCGACGACGAGACCTCGACGCGTAGACGGTGGCCGGGCGGCAGGTACCACGACGTCGCGTGCAGATCGACCGGGACCGTGTAGACGGTGCCGGGCTTCATCATCTCCGGCTTGCCGTAGCCGTCGCGATACCGCGCCCGCGTGATGCCCTCGAGCATGTTCATGACGCGCCCGTCGGGGAAGACGTCCAGCACCTTCACCGTGACGTCCGTGTCGATCCGATCGGAGCTGAGACTGATCTCGGCGCGCATCGGTCCCGTGAGCTCGAGACCGGTCGTCAGCGCCTCGCCCGTGTAGACGAGCACGTCCGGCCGCTGCTCGATATCGGTGTTGTCGAACGAGCCGGGAACGTCCTTCGGATCGCCCGTACAGCAGATCGATCCGCCGCGCGACGGCACCGGGTTCGCCGGATCATAGGTGAACGTATCCGGCCGCTCGCCTGAGCCTGGAGCAGTGAGACTCAGGCGTCCATTGCCTTTGCTCGTGCTCGCGCCTCCGTCGCTGCGCAGGTAGTACGGCGTCTCCTTCATGCCCGCGACAGGCCAGCGATCGGACTTCTGCCAGGCGTTGCGGCCGATCGTGTAGTACTGGATGCGCGGAATCGTGTCCATCGCGTGCTCGTTCCCGCGCAGCCACTTGTCGAACCACGCGAGATAGACGTCCCAGTGATGGAACCTCGCGTCGCCGACGTCGAGCGCGCCGGAGAAGGTGTGTTCACCCGCGCGCTCCGATTGGCAGTGCGTCGTCGGCGAAATGATCGCGTACTGATTTTCACGCGCCCGCGCGTTGGTGCCGTTCTTCGCGAAGAGCTCGCGTTCGATGAGCGCCTCGTTCGCCATGTCGAACCACGACGACACGTGCAGCGCCGCCACCGACACGCTGTCTCGATCGTTGAAGTAACCTTGCTTGTCCCACCATGGGTCGTCGGGCGAGCGCTCGAAAAAGTTGCGCCAGTCCCACGACGGCGAGCCCGCTCGGTCGGTCATGTCGATGAGCGGGAGCGAGCGCAGAAACGTCGCGGTCTCCACGTTGGGGCGTGGCCGCGCGCCTTTGTCGGTCGACGCCCACACGGGCATCCACCCGAAATTGATCGACACCGCGTTCGCGCCGCCTTCGACCGATCCCCAGAACGTGCGGTGCCGTCCGACCCGCCCGAGATTGCCGCCGGCCGCCTGCGGTATCGCGGCGATGTGCAGCGGATGGCGCTGTTGAGCGGCGACGATCTGCTGCTCGCCCAGGTACGAGCACCCGAAGCTGCCGATTCGCTGATTGCTCCACGGCTGCTTGCCGATCCAATCGAAGGCGTCGGTCCAATCGGTCATGTCGCCGTTGTAGATCTTGTACTCGCCTTCCGAGCCGAACTTGCCGCGCACGTCCTGCACGACGACGACGTAGCCGTTCGACGCGAAGATCTGCCCGGCGCCACCGCTGCCCTGCTTGTTGTACGGCGTGCGCATGAGGATCGCGGGGAGCCGGCCGGTCAGGTCGGACGGGCGGTAGACGTCCGTCGCCAGCCTCACGCCGTCGCGCATCGCGACCATCACAGATCTCTCAACAACGACGGCGTGCGGCCCGCGCGGCGGCGGATACGGGGCGTTGGCGCCGGTCACCTGCGCGGAGAGCGGCGCGGCCAACGCGCTTGCCGCGAGGAGCGAGGCCAGCGCGCGATGGTGGGGCAGAATCGACAACGCACCCTCCCTACAAGTGTTTGACGACGTCGAGCGCGAGTGCCTTCTCATACGCTTCCTGCGTCGCGGGCGCGCCGACGCCGTACGTCTTGATGATGACGATGGTCTTCCCCTTCTTGACGGCGAGCGGCGTGAACGTGCCGAGGGGTTGGTAGAACGCATCGTCGCCGACACCGCTCAGGGGTTTGATGGGGACGGTGGGAAGGACGACCTTCATGTGCTCCCACGACGTTCCCGGCGGCTGGATGGCCACGGTCGCCATCTGGACCTTCGCGCCCGTCGACTTCCACATGCAAGCAGTCTGGCTGATCGCCGACGGCGCGGCGATGTCCACACCGAAAACGGCCTTGACCTGAGCGGAGGTGAGCAAGCTGCAAGGGTCGATCGCTGCGGGCCTCGCGATCGCGTTGTGCGCGTTCGCGGCGACGAGAGCGCAGGCGATGGCGACGATCACCGGTCGGGGGAGGAGAGCGAAATGCCTGGGGCTCATTGGGGACTCCGTAGATCACCGTGTGTTTGCGTGGAGGCGTGCGTCGTCGCCCGCGCATCCCCGGCGTAGAACATGAACCGCGAAAGAAAATGAGCGCGCCGAACGCGTCTGGCCAGCCGGTGGCGTTTTGGGGTGCGTAGGGTTTGAATGGAGGGCATGACGCTCCTCGCCGACGTCGCGCTGATTGGCGGCGGACCCGCCGGGTCAGCCGCGGGGCGCCTTCTGGCGTCGTGGGGTCACTCGGTCGTGCTGCTGTCGCGCACGTCACGACAGCCGGCGTTGGCGGAGTCGCTCCCGCCGAGCTGCGTGAAACTCTTCGACGAGATCGGCGTTCGCGCGGTCGTCGATCGAGCGGGATTCATCCGCGCCACCGGAAACACGGTGCAATGGGCTGGGAGCGATCGCGAGCGACGCGTCGAGATGTTCGGTCGGGCGGGGCTTGGGTATCAAGTGTCGCGCGACAAGTTCGACGAGCTCCTGCTCGACGGCGCGCAGGCCGCCGGCGCGTCCGTGGAGCGTGACGTCTCGGTGCGCGACGCCGAGCGAGAGGGCGACGTTTGGCGCGTGCAGTTCGACCGGCCGTCCGGTCCGGACACGATTCGGGCTCGATGGATTCTCGACTGCAGCGGACGAGCGGGAGTCATCGCACGTCGTGGTTGGCGGCGAACCGACTCGCACGCGAGGACGATCGCGATCGCCGGGATTTGGGACCGAGCGGGCGCGTGGGCGCTCGAGGACGCGACGCACACCTTCGTCGAGAGCTACGCGAACGGTTGGGCGTGGTCGATTCCCGTATCGGAGTCGCGCCGCTTCGTCACCGTCATGCTCGATCCACGCGTGACGAGCGTACCCGGCCGATCGGAGCTCGACACGGCCTACGCGGCGGAGTTGGCGCAGGCGCCGGCACTTCGCGCTCTGGTCGAGGGCGCGACGATGGCCGGCGCGCCGTGGGCGTGCGACGCCACTGCCTACTCGGCTGAGCGGGTTGCCGGCGACAACGCGCTGCTGGTCGGCGACGCGGCATCTTTCGTCGATCCGCTGTCCTCGTTCGGCGTAAAGAAGGCGCTGGCGTCGGCATGGCTGGCCGCGATAACGGTTCACAGCGCGCTCATCGATCCGACCGCGACGGACCCCGCCGTCGAATTGTTCACAGCGCGAGAGCTGGCCATGGCCGAGCATTTGCGCCAGGGCGCGGCGGCGTTGGCGCGCGATGCGGCCGGCGCGCACGAGACACCGTTTTGGTCCGCTCGCGCCGATGTGGACCCGGCTCGGACGAGTGACGAGTGGGACGTCGACGCTCTGCGCACGGACGTCCGTGTCCACGCGGCCTTCGAAGAATTGAAGCGCCGTCCGGCCCTTCGACTCGGAACCGCCGACGCAGTGCGGTTCGTCCAGCGGCCCGTCGTGCGCGGTCATCGGATCGCGCTGGAAGAACACCTGGCGGCGCCGATGGCCCCGAACGGCGTGCGCTATTGCCGCAACGTCGATCTCGTCGTGCTGGCGCGACTCGCGCCGAGGTTCGAGCAGGTGCCGGATCTTTACGAAGCGTACAATCGTGCCGCGGCGCCGGCTCCATTGCCCGATTTCCTCGGCGCGCTCTCGACGCTCGTTGGCTTTGGGATGCTCACGTTGGCGTAGTCCGATGGTCCTATCGCGCTTGACAGGGCCGACGCCAAGCCGTATCCCGTAGGGCACTGGGAGCTATTTCCTTCCACCCCGAGCATCCTCAGGTCATGCCCCGTCGACTGCTCGCTGGATCATCGCGCGTTTGCCTTGTCGTTGGACTGCTGGGTTTTGGCGCGGTGAGCATCGCGCCGGCGCAGCGTGGGGGAGGGGGAGGGGGAGGGGGAGCGGGCCGAGGTCGCGGCTCGGGCGGCGTGTCTGCCGCCGCCGCGGCTGACACGACGAGAGGGTTCGTCGTCAACGACCCGACGACGCGGTCGCACTGCTCGAGCTGCCACGTCCGCGACTCGCTCGGCATGATGCAGCGCGTGTCGTACGAGCGGAAAACTCCCGAAGGCTGGGAGATGACTGTCCGACGCATGGTGGCGCTCAACAACGTCAAGCTGAACCCCGCCGACGCCCGCGCGATCGTGCGCTATTTGAGCGACAATCAAGGACTCGCCCCCGCCGAGCTCAGACCGGGACGGTTCGAGGTCGAACGGCGGATGATCGAGTATCGCTACACCGCCGATACGCGGACGGAGACGACGTGCCGCGCCTGCCACTCGATGGGCCGTGTGATTACGCAGCGGCGCACGCGCGGCGAGTGGGAGCTGTTGGTCTCCACGCACCGCGCGCTCTTCCCGGACGCCGACTTCCAGGCGTTCCGCCGAGGCGGACCGGCGACCAACGACAGCGGCGTCGCGCAGCCGCACCCCATGGACGTGGCGATCAACCATCTCGCGCGCACGTTCCCGCTCCGGACGCCGGAATGGACCGCGTGGTCGGCGACGATGCGGACACCGCACCTGGAGGGAACGTGGGCGCTGAGCGGCAACGAGCCGGGGAAGGGCGCCTTTTATGGAAGGCTGACCGTCACGCGCGGCGCGAGCGACGGGGAGTTTGTCACGCAGGCAACGTATCGCTACGCCGACGGCGGCAGGGTCGTGCAGAGAAATGGAAAGTCGATCGTGTATACCGGCTTTCAGTGGCGCGGCCGTTCGACTGATCCGGCGCTCAAGGCGACCGACACGGTTGGTCTCCGCGAAGTGATGTTCGTCGAACCTGGCTGGGAAGAGATGTCGGGACGCTGGTTCACCGGCGGCTACGACGAAATCGGCGTGGACGTGTCGCTCAAGAAGCTCGGCGCCAATCCGGTGCTGCTCGGTGTCGCCCCGCGCGCGGTGCGCGTCGGCACGAGCGGACAGGACGTGACGATCTTCGGCGCGAACCTTCCGAAGAACGTCGGCGCGACCGGCGTGGACTTCGGACCGGGCGTGAAGATCGAGCGCGTCGTGCGATCGACGCCGGACTCGATCACCGTGCGCGTGAACGTCGATTCGACGGCGGTCGTCGGCAAACGCGACTTGTACGCCGCCGGCGTCTCGCTCCGTGATGGCGCGGTCGTGTTCGACCAGATCAGCCGCATCAAAGTCGTACCGCTCGCCGGCCTCGCGCGCGTCGGCGGCAACGTCTTTCCGAAACAGCTCCAGCAGTTCGACGCGATCGCGTACTACAACGGTGCCGACGGCAAGCCCGACACCGACGACGATCTCGAAATCGGGCGCGTGAACGCCAACTGGTCGCTCGAGGAGTACGGCGTCACGTACGACGATGACGACGTGAAGTTCGTCGGCGCGGTCGATCAGACGGGACTCTTCACGCCGAACCTCGACGGCCCGAATCCGCAGCGTAGCTCGAGCCGGAACAACGTCGGCGACGTGTGGGTCGTGGCGACCTATCAGCCGCCGGGGAAGTCGGCGAAGCCGCTTCGCGCCCGCGCCCAGCTCATCGTCACGGTGCCGCTGTACGTCAAGTTCGCTCAGTGGAAGACGCAGCCATGATGCAGCTCAGGCGTGGCGAGTATCACAGCTTCCGCGGCGGCGACGGGGGGGCGCGCTTTCTCTACCTCGTGCCGTCGGCGGCGGTGGTGCGGCTGGACGACGTCGCTGAGGCGGTGCTGGAGACACTCGCGGCGGGAGATCGTACGGCGACGGAGCTCGCCGATTCGCTCGCCAGTCGTTGGGACACCGAAACCGTACACTCATCAATCGACGAGTTGCTCGGCATGCGCGCGATTCAGACGGTCGCCGCGCCGCCGCCCAAGCCCGTGGCCGAGAAGCCGAAGCGGCGGATCCCGCTGCAGACGCTCGTGCTCAACGTGACGAGCAAGTGCAACCTGTCGTGCGGCTACTGCTACGAGTACGGCGAAGATCGCATCGTCGAGGCGACGACCAAGCCGCGTTTCATGAATGAGGACACGGCCCGGCAGAGCGTGGACTTCATGTTCAGTGAAGCCGGCGAATCGCCGACGGTAAATTTGACTTTTTTTGGCGGCGAGACGCTGCTCAACTTCAAGATGTTGAAGTCGGCGCTTGCGTACGCGAAGGAGCGCGCCGAGCCGCTCGGCAAGCAGGTGAACGCGAGCCTGACGACGAACGCGACGTTGCTGCGCGAAGAGATCATCGACTGGATCGTCGAGAACGACGTCGGTGTCACCGTGTCGATCGACGGCGCGCGCGAGCAGCAGGACAAGTTTCGCGTCTTCTCCAACGGGATGGGGAGCTACGACCTCGTCGTCCCGAACATCAAGGAGTTGCTGCGACGGCACCGTCGTCGGCCGGTTGGCGCGCGAGTGACGCTGACGGGGCAGAACCTCGACGTCGTCTCGATCTACCGGCATCTCTACGAAGAGCTCGGCTTCTGGGAAGTGGGCTTCGCGCCGGTGACCACGTCATGGCAGCGCGAGTACGCGATCGAAGACGAAGGATTCCGGCGGTTGCTGTCCGGCTTCCAGACACTCGCCGGGGAGTTTCTCGACGCGGCGCTCGCCGGGCGCCGGCACGGATTCTCGAACGTGCGCGACACGCTCGAGGAAGTGCACAAGGGGATGAGCAAGGCGTATCCGTGCGGCGCGGGCCTCGGCCTCATGGGCGTGGCGACCGACGGCGACGTGGCGCTCTGCCATCGCTTCGCGGGGTCGAACGAGCACAAGCTCGGCAGCGTCTTCGACGGAATCGATCGGACGCTTCAAGACGACTTCCTGCTCAAGCACCACATCGCGAACAAGACCGATTGCTCGACGTGCTGGGCGCGTCCGCTCTGCGCCGGCGGTTGCTATCATGAAGCGCACACGCGGTACGGCTCGACGGTCGAGCCGAACCTGCACTATTGCGAGTGGATCCGCGCGTGGACGAACACGTGCTTGGAAGTGTATGGCGTGCTGGCCGAGAAGAGACCCGAGTTCCTGGCGCAGTTCGACTGAGAACACCATGCATCGCGGAACTCCGACCGAAGGTGCGAAGCGCCGTAGGGAGGAGCGATAACTGAAAGAATCGGGGACGACATGCGACATCTGACGCCGATCAACCAGAAGGCCCGCCGGATCGAAGCGACGCTCGAGAACGACGTCGTCGCGCTGCAGCAGGGCGGCCCGCCGCAAACGGGACCGCACGTGCCGCTCGGCTGCTCGTTCGTGTTCTCGCCGGGTTGGGAGGTGGACTCGAGCGGCGGGACCGCGGGACTCTGTCAGCCGGTCGAGCGCGACCTGTTCGATTGCCACCTCACGTGCTTCTGGCCGGCGCACGTGCCGGATCTGTACAACTACGCTCCTGACTGGACCGCGAAGTGCGCGTCGGCGCAGAAGGACTGGCGCAAGATCGATCTGGTCTTCCCATGAGACGCGCGATTCTTCGCGCGGCGGCGATCGTCGCGCTCGCTCCGTTGACCGCCTTCGCCCAATCGGTGAAGCAGACGTCGGGGGGAGGGGATCCGACTCCCTCGGGCGGCGACGGCACGATCTACGTCGGCACGTACGCGCGCAACATCCTCGTGCTGGACGAGGCGACGATGAGCGTGCGCGATACACTGCACACGACGGTCGGCATTCCCGAGATCTCGCTGTCGTTCGACAAGAGGCATCTGTACGTCAGCGATCCCGGCAACGAGAAGGTCGAGATCATAGATCTGGCCACTAAGCAGTCGCTGGGAATGTTCACGCTGTCGCACGACAGCGTGAAGGTGCGCATGAACGGGTTCAGCCTCGACCCGCAGGAGCGCTTCGCGATCATCCTGGTCAAGATCTACACGAAGCACCGCGACCGGTACGAGATCAGCGCGCCGACATTGTTGCGCTACGACCTCGCCAAGCGCGCCGTGACCGACACGATCGCCTGGCCGCGGGGCGAAGAGCGCGAGTTCGCCCAGATCGTGTTTCCGCCGAAAGGCGACGTGATGTACTTCTTCACGCAAGACGACGTGTTGATCTACGACACCAACACGCTCAAGCAGGTGGACCGTTGGGAGATCTCGAAGACGCTGTTCGAGGAAGGACTGGGCCGCATCAACTTCGGTCTTCCTTACGATGTGTACGAAGAGCCGGGCTTCTACACCGGTCTCTTCCGAACGAACGATCCGGTGAACCACCGGACGCAGATGGGCGTCGCGCGCATGGATCTCGTGAACCGCCAGCTGGATTTTTACTCACTGGGACCGAGCCAGGCGGTGAGCTTTCGGCTGTCCCCCGATAAGAAACGGGCGTACGGGATACACAGCGAGATCGGCAACTACCAGTTCTGGACCTTCGACCTCGAGTCGCGCCGAGTGCTCGGCAAGACCGAGTTCCCCGGTCGCCCGCGGATGGGACTCGTCGTCAGCTCGAACGGTTCCCAGCTCTACATCACGACGGCGGGCAGCACGATCGATCGGTTTGCGACTCAGGGCTTCGCACACCTCGGCACCGTGAACCTCGGCGCGGACATGACGAACGTGATCATCGTGCCGCGGCCGCGCTCCGACGCGTCGAGGTAGGACTTTGCCGTTGTTGGACCGAGACCTCCGGCGCGCGTTGGGCTACGTCGTGCCGCACTGGAAGCGGCTCGCCATCGTCGTGGTGCTGTCGCTCGCCAGCACCGTGGCCGCCCTGTACATCCCGTACCTCGCGCGGCTCCTGATCGACGGAGCGTTGCTCGGTGGAAACAGCCGCGCGTTGGTCACGGTGATTCTTCGGTTCGGGGCGCTCACGCTGGGGAGCTTCGCGCTGAACGTCGTGAGCGGTCTGGTGTACACGCGCGCGTCGGCCGACATCCTGTTCGAGATGCGCCTCGGCGTGTTCCGCCAGTTGCACCGGTTGTCGCCGCGGTTCTACGCCGACATGCCGGTGGGCCAGATCGCGACGCGCATCAACGCGGACATCGGCGAGATTCAACGCGTCGCGGCGGAAATCGCGCTGGCCTGGTTGGGCAACGTGATCTTCCTGGTCGGCAGCGTCGTGATTCTCACCCGGCTCGACCGCACGCTCTTCCTCGTCAGCCTCGCGGTCATGCCGCTCGCGCTCTGGGCGCTCGTGCGGTATCGGTCGCGCATGGAGACGGCGGTCGCCGGGGTGCGAGACCGAAGCGCCGACGTCGGCAGCTACCTGATCGAAGCGCTCCTCGGCATGAAGGTGATCGTCGCGTTCAACGCGCAGGAGCGGGAAGCGTCGCGTTTCCGCGCGAACAACGACGCCTTCATCGACGCGTTGATGTCGATGCGTAGGCTCACATATCTCTCGGGTGGCGTGCCGGGTCTGCTGCTCTCTGCCGGGAGCGCGCTGGTGTTCCTCGTGGGCGGCATGCGCGTGATCGACCATTCGATCACGATGGGGACGCTCGTCGCGTTCGTCGCCTATCAAATGCGGTTGGTCTGGCCGATCCAGGCTCTCATGGGCCTGTACGCGAGCCTCGCGTCGGCGCGCGTGTCGCTCAAGCGAGTCAGCGAGATTCTCGACGCGCGAGTGGACGTGGTCGACTCGCCGACCGCCGTCGCGGTGCCGTCGGTGCAAGGACGCCTCATTTTGGAGGACGTGACGTATACGTTCGGGCGCCGAGGGCCCGTGCTCCACGGTGTCTCGCTCGACGTGAGCCCCGGCGAGCGCGTGGCGATCGTGGGTCGCAGCGGTGAGGGTAAGTCGACCATCGCCGATCTTCTCGTGCGACAGCTCGATCCAGACAGCGGCCGCGTGCTGCTCGACGGGTTGGACCTACGTGCGGCGCGGCTCGCCGACGTTCGGCGCCACGTCTTGGTCGTCGACCAGGATCCGTTCGTCTTCAACGCGACGATTGCCGAGAACATCCGATATGCGCGCCCGGCGGCATCCGACGATGAGGTCAGAGCAGCGGCGGAGGCCGCCGGTCTCGGCTCGTTCATCTCGCTGTCGCCGCGCGGCCTCCAAACGAGCGCCGGAGAGCGAGGACGCGCACTCTCGGCGGGCGAGCGCCAGCGACTTGCGCTCGCGAGAGCGTTCCTCGCGGATCCTGCTGTGTTGGTCCTCGACGAAGCGACCGGCGCGCTGGACCCCGCGACCGAGGCGCAGGTTGCCGCGGGCTACGAAGCCGTCATGGCCGGACGGACGACGATCATCATCACGCATCGACTCGAGCTCGCCCGTCGCGCCGATCGTGTGCTCGTGCTCGAGCGCGGCCGCATCGTCGAAGAAGGCACGGCCGCGACGCTGCTCGACCTCGGACAGTCGTTCGCCAGTCTCTTTTCTCCCGGCACGCTCGCGGAGACGCACTAGCGCGTGCGGTTCACGTTGGCCGACGAGCCGTTTGCCGGCCGCACCGGACGCGGAGTAACGGTCGCGCTCCTCGACAGTGGCGTGCACGGCGACCATCCCCACGTCGGCGGCGTTCGCGGGGGCACATCGTTTCTCGACGGCACGGACCCCGACGATTTCGTGGATCGCGTCGGGCATGGGACCGCCGTAGCGGCGGCGATCCGCGAGAAGAGTCCCGCGGTCGAGCTCATCGCGGCGCGAATCTTCGACCGGCAGCTCGCGACGAACATCGATGTCTTGGTGCGGTCGATTTGCTGGGCGGCGGACGAGGGCGCGCAGTTGATCAATCTGAGCCTCGGCACGACGAACCCGGCGCACGCCGAGAAGCTTGCGCCAGCCGTGAGCTACGCGGCGGAGCGCGGGTCGATGGTCGTCTCGGCGCGAGAATGGAACGGCGCGATGTGGCTGCCGGGGAGTCTCGCCGGGGTCGTCGGCGTGGTCGCGAACGCCGAGTTGGATCGAGACGAAATTGATGTGACGGAGATTGAGGTCGGGCTGTCGCAGTTCACCGCGGCGCCGTATCCAAGGCCGATTCCGAACGTGCCGCGCGAGCGGAATCTCTCGGGCGTTTCGTTCGCCGTCGCGAACGTCACCGGTTTTCTGGCGCGAGCGACCGAGGCGCGCGGCGATCCGTTCAGCGCGGCGAGAATCCCGTGACGTTGAACTTGGCGACGTCCACTGGAGCGAATTTCATCGTCCGAAGCGGCGTTCGCGCAGCGTAACGCTCCGACTCTCCATCGGTTGGTCCACAGCGCGCGCTACCGCGATGGTATAGGCACCGGGAGCCACGTGCCACTCTCCGAGCCCGTCGGCCCCGTCGAACCGCGCGAGTAGGCGCGCGTCGGCGACGATGGTCACGCGCCGCGATTCGCCCGGCTTCAACTCCACGCGTTGGAAGCCGAGCAACCGCGTACGCTTCTCACCCGCGGCGCTCGTCAGGTAGAGTTGCGGCACGTCGGCGCCGGCGCGGCTGCCGCTGTTCATCACCGTGAACGTCGCGGTGACCGTCGTGTCACCGACGAGTGCAAATCCCGTATATGCGAAGCTCGTGTAGCTGAGACCGTGGCCGAACGCGTAGAGCGGTATTTCGTTCGTCCTCGCATACCAGCGATAGCCGACGTCCGCGCCCTCTTCATATCGTATGGTGACCGGCGTCCCCCAGGGCGTGCCCAGCCCCGGGAGCTCGGGCCGCGGCGTCTGTGCGAGACTGACGGGGAACGTCATTGGCAATCGGCCGGACGGATTCACTTTTCCGGTCAACACCTCGGCGATCGCTTGTCCGCCGGCCTGGCCGGAATACCACGCCTCGACGATTGCCTTCACCTTGTTTCGCCAGGGCATCGACGCCGGGTTGCCGGTTTCGAGCACGACGATCGTGTTCGGATTCACCGAGGCGACCGAGTCGATGACAGCGTCCTGTCCCCAGGGGAGCGACAGATCGGGCAGATCGAATCCCTCGCCCTCGACGCGGATCCCGAAGGCGATGACGACGTCGGAACGTTTGGCGAGGAGCGCGGCCTCGGCGGGCGTCTGACCCGGATCGAATTCGAATTTCGCCTCGGGCATCAATCGCTTCAGCGCAGCGAGCGGCGACGAAGGCTGGAGATACAGATTGCGAGCGGCGCCAATTGTTCCCGTCCCGCCGATGGGGATCACCGCGGCGTAGCCGCCGACGGGCGACACGGCGCCCGAGCCGGTGCCGGTCGGGACACCGAGTTGGGCGTAGCCGCCGATCACGGCGACCTTGAGCGCCTTGTCGGTGGAGAGGGGAAGAGCGCCCCCTTCGTTCTTGAGCAGCACGATGCCCTGTCGTGCCGTTTCGAGCGCAATCTGGTTGTGCGTCGGCATGTTCACGTGCGGCGTCGTCGTCCACGTGTCGACGCCGACCGTGTAGATCGACTGCAAGATTCTCCGGGCCATGTCCGAGAGGCGTTCCTTAGGCAGCTTGCCGGCTCGGTACGCCGCGCGCAGCGAGTCCGTGAACCACTCCGCGCCCCACAGCTTCACGTCGGCTTGCACGCCGGACTCCTGGTCGAGCCCCGCGAGAGCGTACTCCCATCGCGGCGTGGCTCCCCAGTCCGACATCACGTAGCCCTTGTACTGCCATGCGTCCTTGAGCACGTCGGTGAGCAGGAAGCGATTTCCGCAGGCGTACACGCCGTTCAGCTTGTTGTCGCCGCACATGATCGCACCGGGGTGCGACCGCTCGATCGCGATCTGAAACGCAAGCAGGTCCGACTCGCGGAGCGCCGCCGGATCGATGACCGCGTTTTGCCAATGGCGGTTCGTTTCGTTGTCGTGCAGCGCGTAATGCTTGAGCGTCGAGATGACGCCCTCGTCTTGAATTCCCTCGACCGCGGCAGCGCCGAGGATCGCGCTCACGAGCGGATCCTCGGAGTAGTACTCGTAGTTCCGCTGGTTGCGCACGTCGCGGGTGAGATTGATTCCGCCGGCCAACAGAACGTTCATGCCGCGAATCCGCGCCTCGCGCGCGATCATCGCGCCGCCGTCGCGCGCGAGCTGCGGGTTGAAGCTCGCGCCGACGAGTATCGAGGCCGGGAGCGCGGTGGCGCCTTTGTCATCCGGACGATAGCCGGGGGGGGGGTTGGTGACGCCCATGCTCGCGTCGGTGCTCCGCAGCGCCGGCACACCGAGCCGCGGAATGCCCGGCGTGTATCCGGCGCTGTTCGGCACGGTCGGCGGGATGCGCTTGTCGCGCGGCGTGCCGTTCACGGGATTTGCGCCAAACACGCTGAAGAGGAGCGAGAAGCGCTCGTCGTCGGTCATCTTGGGTTCGGTTTCTTTGGCGCGCGCGCTGGCCGCGGCCGCTCGCTCTCGCGCCCGAGTATCGGCGACGGAACCGGCCGCGGTCCCGGTCGTTCGCCCACGGGTGGTCGTGGCCAAGCAGGCCATGAATGCGACGCACACGGCACACGCGGCAAGCGTACGCGAGCTCTGAGAGAAACCGTGCATCTGCTCTCCTCGAGAACGCAGAATGGCCTTGGTTGGAACCGGAAGACCCGGAAACGGGCGGCGGGGTCGCCCTGACCGCACTTGTGCAACCGATTCTTTGCCCTTCGGCCCCATGCGGCCATGCGACCTTCGGCCAAAGCGGCCGGCGCACCAGCTCGTCATCGGCGAAATCCCTCGCGCGGCGCGTGAAGTCCCCGCTATCTTCTTCGCCCATGGTCGCCGCGACACGATGATGTGGCTCGCCGACGCAGGCGAGATGGGACCGCTCGTGCAGCGCACCAATTGGTCCGCCACCGGACTTGGCGCGCTCGAGACATGGCCGGCTAGCCGCAAGACAGCTGTCGGCATCTGCCTTCGCTCATCGGTTCCCTCCGCGCTTTTTCTCGGCCCGGACCAGCGCCTGATCTACAACCAGCACTTCGTTCGCTTTTTACCGGGCGGGCAGCATCCGACGGCGCTCGGACGCGCCGGCCAGAGCGTGCGCGAAGGCATGGCGAACGGAGCGTTCGACTTCAGTCCGGTGATCGCCCCCGACGGGGATACCGTCGACGGGACGTTGTGCGTCTACAACGGAGCGCGGCCGTCTACGATGGACGACGCGCAGGAGCTACGCGCCGCGGTCGATCTCTTCAAGCTCGGGCGTTATCGGCAAGATCCGGTGACGCAGGCGATTCAGTGGGACACGCATCTGAAGGCCATGTGGGGGCTGGCGCCCGACGCGCCCGTGGACCTCGCGGTGTTCATCAGTGGTATCCATCCGGACGATCGGGCGAGCGTGCAGTCCGCGCTTGGCCAAAGCGTCGATCCGTCGGGCGACGGCGTGTGCGACATCGAATTCCGGGTCGTCGGCGTGCATGGCGGACCCGAGCGATGGGTTGCAACACGCGGCAAAACCGTGTTCGAAGGCGGACGGGTGGCGAGTTTTCACGGCGTGGTGCTGGACATTTCCAAGCGCAAGCGCGCCGAGCATACGAATCTCACGCTGATCGCCGAGTTGCAACACCGAACGCGCAACCTGCTCGCGGTGGTGGATGGTCTCGCCGAGCAGACGCTCGCATCGTCCGATTCGCTCGACGACTTCGGCGGTGCATTTCGACAACGTCTCGCGACGCTGTCGCGCGTGCAGGGGTTGTTGTCGCGCGGGGAGTCGACGCCGGTGACGATTCACGAGCTGGTCGCACTGGAGTTGCGCGCGCTGGGCGCCGAGCCCGACGGCGCCCGTGTCATCGTCGACGGCCCGGATGTACCGCTGCCGAACAGGTCGGTGCAGATCCTCGCGCTCGGACTGCACGAGCTGGCCACCAACGCGCGCAAGCACGGCGCGCTGCGGATGGCGTCGGCGACGGGTCGGTTGTGTGTGAGCTGGACTGTCGCGGCCAGCCCCGACGAGCGGCGTCTCGTGCTTCGTTGGGAGGAGACCGGCATCGCGCCGCGCGGCGCGCAAACCGAGCGGGCCGGACTTGGGCGAACCCTGATCGAAAAGGCGCTTCCTTATCAACTCGACGCGCGGACACGACTCGAGATCGAGGACGACGCCGTCCGTTGCGTCGTGTCCATCGCGCTGAATCCGGAGCCAACGTGAACGTGCATCTTCCAGCATTAGAGGGCCGTCATATTCTCGTCATCGAGGACGAGCACATCGTCGCCGAAGCGCTGTCGCGATGTCTGCGAACGTGCGGCGCCGAGATCATCGGGCCGGCGGCGACGGTGGAGCAGGCGCTGAAGCTGATCGAGTCGAACGCGCAAATCGACGGCGCGTTGCTCGACATCGATCTGCGCGGGGTCCGCGCCTACGCGGTCGCCGACGATCTGATCGCGAGGGGCGTGCCGTTCGTGTTCGCGACCGGATACGAGACGACGATTCCCGATCGCTACCGCCATGTGACGGTGATTCAGAAACCATTCGACGTCGCGGAAACGGCCGCCGCGCTGTTCCCCATGCTGTAAGGCGCCGGGCGCATCGGCTCGCCGCGTCGGTGCCGCGCCTCACACGCGCCGAATCGTGAGGCAATTGTGATCCATCGCACTCAAGTCCTGCGGGAAAAGTGCCGCTACTTCAAGCGTGCAACTCTGCCTACATGGACTCGTGATGGAGCCAACTATGATCCGACGTTGTGCGCTTTCCGCAGTTCTTTCGCTCTCGGCCGCGGTCGCGTCGCAACCAGTGCACGCGCAGGCCGTCGGCACGACGGGAACGACCGTGAACGGACGTGTCGTCGTGCAGGTGTTCGTGACGCTCTCCGACGATAAGACGATGTACCATCCGGTCGCCGGTCTGCCGCTCGGATTCACCCGCTCGGCGCGTGACACGGCGATCGCCGTCACGGACAAATCCGGCTCGGCCGTCGTGCTGCTTCCCCCAGGCCAGTACCGCGTCGTCTCGCTGATGCCGACGCAGTGGAAGGGGATGCGCTACTTGTGGAACATGCCGGTCATCGTCCGCGAAGACATGTCGGCGATCGACCTTCGCCGCGCCGACGCGATGGTGAGCCGCGCGGTGACCACCGTGACGACCGTTTCGGACGGCGAAACGGCACCAAGCATCGTCGACAAGGCGCCGGCCCCTGCTCCTGCGCCGGTGCGCTCAGCGCCGGCCCAACCAGCGCCCGCGCCGATGCCTGCTCCGGTGAAGTCGTCGGCTCCGGCCGCTGCGCAGGCTGACGCGCCGGTTGCGATCCCGGTCCCCGCTCCGACACCCGCGGCGCTCGCTCCGGTCATGGTGCCGGCGCGCGACTCGGTGGCGAAGGCCGAAACGTCGCGTCGTCCGGCGCCGGCGCGGTCTTCCTCGATGGAACGCTCGCGCTCGAAGGGTTTCTTCCTCGGACTCGGTGTGGAAGGCAGCGGCATCCAGACCAACGTCAGCGGCAGCACCGCGGAGTCAGGCGGGGGCGGTGGTCTCGTGCTCGGTTACGGCTTCAGCAAGCGTTGGTCGCTGTATACCGACGTGAGCGATGCGGTAATGAACGCCACGGGCGGCGGCACGTATTCGCTCGCGCACGCGGACCTCGGCGCCCGCATTCACTTCCGCAGCGGCGCGCACGCGCTCGTTCCGTTCCTCCAGGTGGGCGCGACGGGTCGCGCGGTGTCGACGACCGCTGGTGGTGTGACTTACACGGGCAGCGGCGGCGGGGCGACGCTCGGCTTGGGATTCAACGCGTACTTCACACGAGCCGCGGCGTTGTCGGCGGCCGCGAGCTGGTCGGTCGGCAACTTCGACAAGTTCCAGGTGGACAACGTCGTCGTCGGCGCTCCCGGCACGTCGGTGAATGCACAGACGGCGCGCGTGCACCTGGGTCTGGTGTGGTTCCCGTAGTTCGTTGGCGGTCACAGTCGAGGGGTGACGAAACGCCCGGAGCCGATTGCTCCGGGCGTTTCGTTTTCATCCGCCGGGGCCAGGACGATCAGATCTGGTCCAGCCCTCCCGAGAAAAAGTCCGCGACCACCCATCGCACGATCTGCTCGAGCTGGGGATCGCGAACGTTGCTCGACGCGGCGCCGGTGATCGCGACGGCCTCGACGATCACGTCTTCGACGCGCATGCCGTTGGCGCGCGCGTCCTCCACGAAGGTTCTCACGGCCGAGCGCGCGGCGTCATTCTGCTCGACGCCATCCCAAGAGCCCTGGGCAGTGACGTCGGCGAAGACCTGCCGGAGCGCGGCGGCGGCGACGCGTTCGTCCATCGGTGTCTTCGCGTGGCGGTCGGCGACGACCAAGATTAAGATCGGCCCAAAGACTATCGAGCAGCGCTCCTCACACAATCGCGGCGCGCTGGATTTACAGAGATGTAAGGCGACTTGCACATTCAGGAATGGAACACGGCGCAACGCTGATCACGACAATGGTTGCCGCGTTCGGTTTGGCGCTCGTTCTCGGCTACGCCGCGACGCGAGTCAAACTGCCGCCGCTCGTCGGCTACCTCGTCGCGGGTGTGCTGCTCGGGCCGGCAACGCCGGGACTCGTCGCCGACGTGAATCTCGCTCAGCAGTTGGCCGAGCTTGGCGTCATCCTGCTGATGTTCGGCGTCGGGCTGCATTTTTCGCTCGACGACCTCCTCTCGGTGCGGCGCATCGCGATCCCCGGCGCGCTGGGGCGGATCGTGTTCACGACGCTGCTCTGCATCGGGATCGGCCATCTGTGGGGATGGAGCGTCGGCGCGGGGCTCGTCTTCGGCTTGGAGCTCGCGGTCGCGAGCACGGTGGTCGTGCTGCGCACGCTCTCGGATCGCGGACTGCTCGCGACGATGACCGGGACGATTGCCGCCGGTTGGCTCGTCGTCGAAGACCTGGCGTTGGTCTTCGTGCTCGTCCTGCTTCCGCCGCTCGCCGGCCCGCTCGGCGGGACGCCGGCGCCCGGCGGCGTCGGCGCCACGGGATTGACGCTGACGCTGGGATGGGCGCTCGCGCGCGTCGCGCTGTTCGTCGTCTTCATGCTCGTCGTCGCGAGGCGCGCGATTCCGTGGCTGCTGTGGCGCATCGCGGGCGCCGGCTCTCGCGAGCTGTTCACGCTTGCGGTGGTGGTCGTTGGCGTCGGCGTGGCCTACGGCTCGGCAAGGCTGTTCGGCGTGTCGTTCGCGCTTGGCGCGTTCCTCGGCGGGATGGTGCTCGGCGAGTCGGCGCTCAGCCATCGCGCCGCCGAAGAGTCGCTTCCGCTGCGCGACGCGTTCGCGGTGCTTTTCTTCGTCTCCGTCGGCATGCTGTTCGATCCGTCCGTGCTGGTACAGGAACCGCTGCGCGTTCTGGTCGCGGTGAGCGTGGTCGTCGTCGTGAAATCGGTGATCGCGTTCGCGATCGTCGCCTGGTACCGATATCCGCTCGACATCGCGCTCACGGTGTCGGTCGCGCTGGCCCAGATCGGGGAGTTCTCGTTCATCTTGCTTTCCCTCGGCCGGTCGCTCGGGATTCTTCCGGCCGAGGCAGGGAATCTGGTCCTGGCGTCGGCGATCATCTCGATCGCGGTCAACCCGATTCTCTTCTTCGCCGTCGAGCCGCTGCGCCGGGTCGGCGAGCGATTGTCGGCGCGCGGATGGTTTCTGGAGCGCGTCGGGGATCAGCTCGCCCAGCTGCCGAACGAGATCCAGCCGGAGCGGCTGAATGCGCACGTCGTGCTGGTCGGGTACGGTCGAGTGGGGCGACGCATCGGAGAGGCGCTGCACGCGAACCATCGCACGTTCGTCGTCGCCGAGCAGAATCGCGAGATGGTCGAGCTGCTGCGGCGGAACGGGTTGCTCGCCGTTTCAGGAGACGCGTCCGAAGCGGCGGTCTTGATTCAGGCGCACGTGGCGCGCGCCAGCATGGTCGTCGTCGCGACGCCCGACAGCCCGCGCGCGCGCAAGATGGTGGACATCGCGCGCCGGTTGAATCCGCGCATCGAGACGATCGTGCGGACGCACAGTGACGAAGAGGCCGAATTGATGCGGCGCGAGAACGTCGACGCGGTTTTCATGGGCGAGCACGAGTTGGCGACGAGCATGATCGCGCGTGTGTTCCGGTCGCTGGTCGCCAACGACCCGCCGGATCAGGCCAGCGAACCCGTGCTCCACCGTTCGATCGACAGCGGGCCCGGTTAGGACCACGCCGCGTTACGCGACGAGTTGCCCGCAGCGGCTACACACATGTAGCGAACGCCACTTCTTGCGACGGGCATAGTACTCGTCGCTGTAGCGTCGCAGCCAGGTCATGAAGACGGTGAGCGTCACGAGGAAAACGGCCACGAACGCGAGCTGCCCGACACCCGGCCCGAAGCGGCGAAACACGTAGAACGCGCCGACAGAGAGCGGCAGAGCGACGAGCGCCGCGGGACGGAGAGCCGTTTTCCGGCGCGGCGGCTGTAGGCGGCGAACGATCTGCTGGTCGGTCATGCCGCCGACGCGAACCTCGACCGGCGCGTTCGGTACGTCCTCGAGACGCGCGGCGCTCTCGTAGTAGAGATCGGCGGCGCTCACGAAGGCCGAGGCGTTGCACTTGGGGCATCGCGCGTCGCGCAGCTCGTGGTGGTCGTCGGTGTCGAGCTTCGAGACCGCGTTTACGGCAGCGTGGAGCCACTCGAGTCGGTCGTCGCTCATCGGTCCAATGCGGTTCGTCGAAGTGGTCTGATCGCCAGAAAGTTAGCGATCGGGAACGAATCGGGGGGACGGGCGGCACGTGGGCACGTTCTTGCCCCTCTCGGCGGTAACCAACGTCAACACTATACCCTCATCGCGTCGGGATCGGCGGGAGGCGGGAATGGACGGAATACAGGCACGACTTTCGGACTCGCTCCAGCATCGCTGGACAGCGTTGTTGTGGCGAGGAATCATCGCGATCGCGATCGGGCTGCTCGTGTGGTCGAGACCGGGCATCTCGCTGAAGCTCTTGATACTCGCGTTCGGCCTCTGGGCGCTCGTCGACGGTCTCGTGAACTGTTGGCTCGCCTTCGAGGACCGGCCGGAAAAGTCGTGGGGATGGATGCTCCTCGATGGGATCATCGGCATCGTGATCGGCTTGATCGCGCTCGCCAGACCGGGAGCGACGGCGCTTGGACTGCTGTTTCTCATCGCGACCTGGGCGGTGCTCCGAGGGATTCTCGAGATCGTCGTCGCGATCTCGCTGCGCAAAGAGTTGGCGGGAGAATGGCGGCTGCTCCTCGCCGGTGCGCTCTCGATCGTGTTCGGCGCGATCGTCTTCGCGCGTCCAGGTGCGGGCTTGCTCGCCGTCATCTGGATCATCGGCTTCTATGCCGTGCTCTATGGCATCATGCTCGTGATGCTCGCGTTCAAGGCGAAGAACCTGGGCAAGGGCCTCGCGGCCGGCGTCTGACGCCAGGGCGAAACGCAACGTCATCGACCTCGGGTCATCTCAGGGTCTTGCGAAGATCCTCCAGAACCTGGTCGAGCGGATCGACGCGCACGAACCCGATCCGCGGGTACTCGAGGTCGAGGATGACGTAGGTCGAAATCGAGACGGCGGCGGCGACGCCGACGAGGTACGTCCAGTTGCGGGTCGGCGTGCTCGCGAAGGCGTAGCCGCCGAGTAGCGCAGCGGCCAGCGCGGTGAGACCGAGCATGAGGTAGATGACCTTGGGTGGATGGATGCGCCGGCCAAGCCGCTCGCGCTCCGCCGCCACGAACATGTCGCCGAGCCTGGGGAGCAGGACGAGCCGGGCGCGCTCGCCACTCGGAATCGTGACCACCGCGACCGCCTGTTTCCACGCCGCGTGGCGCGCCGCGGTGACGGCCGCGGGTTCGATGAACTTGTCCCCGCGCTCCTCGTCCGACGTGTCCACCGCATAGACCGCGTCGAGGTACCGCATAAAGCCGGCGCGGACGGGCGGCTGCGCCTCCGGCGGGAGCACGTCGACGGCTTCCCACGCGACGGCGATCGCGTGCACTTCGTCGCCGATGCGCTCGCGGCGCATGTCGAACCGGTCGGCGGCGTGCGAAAAGGTGAACCCGATGAGTAGCCCGAGGAGCGCATAGACGATTCCGTCGACGAGGCCGACTCCGGAACGCGCGTTCGCCCCGTGCTTCGCCGACTCGCGGAGACCCAGACGGCGCCCCGCCTCGAGAAGAAGCAGCATCCCGAGGAAGAGCGCGACGACGAGCGTCGACGTGACGGCGAGAAACCAGACGTGTGACACGTGAGGAGGGCGCGCCCCGTCAGCGTGGACGCGCCCTCTCCATCGATGGGTGAGCCGCCGACGCTCAGCGTTTCTTCGCGATCGTGTTGTGGGCCTGGCTGATGAACGGATTGCCGCGCAGCGCCGTCGAGATCTCGGTGATCGCTTTCTGTCCGCGTACGCTGTTGCCGGCCGAATCGAGCGGCGGCGAGACGACGGCGATGCCGAACCGGTCGGGCGAGACGGCGATCAAGCCGCCGCCGACGCCGCTCTTCGCGGGAAGCCCGGTGGCGTACAGCCACTCGCCCGAGTTGTCATACAACCCGGCGGTCGCCATCACCGCGAGAATCCCGGGCACGTGCCGAGCATCGACCACCTGCCGGCCGGTGACCGGGTTCATGCCGCCGTTGGCGAGCGTCGCGGCCATGGCGGCGAGATCCTTCGCATTGACGTTCACCGAGCACTGACGCGTGTAGAGGTCCACCGCCTGCGCCCAATTCGCCGAAATGTGGCCGTACGCGTACATCAGCGCGCCGATCGCCTGGTTTCGCTGATTCGTCGCCGCCTCGGACTTGTACACTTCCTGGTTGACGGTCAGCTGTCGGCCGGCGAACTCGTTCAGGGTGTTCATGATGTTCGACCAGACGGCGTCCGCGCTGCCGCCGCCGATCATGCTCGTCGTCGTGATCGCGCCCGCGTTGACGAGCGGATTCATTTCGTGCCCCTTGTCCTTCTCGATGGCCACGATCGAATTGAACGCCTGTCCGGTGGCGTCGACGCCCGTGTTCTTCTCGATCGCGGTCTCGCCGGAATCCTGGATCACGCGAGCCATCGTGAACACCTTCGACACCGACTGAATCGAGACTTCGCTCGTGATGTCGCCCGCGGTGTAGACCTGGCCGTCCGGCGTGATCAGCGCGATGCCGAACAGGTTGGGATTGACTTTGGCCAGCGCGGGGATGTAATCCGCGTTCTTGCCTTCATTCAAATTCTTGTATTTCTCGTAGGCGGCGGTCACGATGCGCTGGTAGTCGGGCGCGCTCTGAGCCGCGACGAGCCTCGGCGATGCGGCGGCGAGCATCGTGAGCGTGGCCAAGGTGCCGAGCGTGGCAACGCGCCGGATCCCGGCGCGGTCGTGCTGCGTGACCGCGGTCATTTGCTGCCCCCAAAGGTTTGCGAGAAGGAATACTTGGCTGAGAACTGGAGCCGGTAGTCGTTGAACGTGAAGCCGTCGCTGTGGTTCTGCCGGTATCCCCACTGGAACTCACCGCCCATCAAGATGTCCTTCACGGGCGTCCAGAGGAGATTGGCGCTGGCGTATTGTCCGATCCGGAACGCTTCGGGCAATTGGAGATCGCTGTTTTGAATGTCCACGCGCGAGTAGCCGATCGAGCTCGTGAACTTGCTGTTCCACGTGTGGTCCAGATACAGCGCCAGGCCGAAGTCGGGGAGCGCCTTGCCGGTGACCGGCCTGAGGGGGTCGTCGAAATTGGTTCGCGCGCCGATGTCCACGGGTGCGTCGTTGAAATAGTTCTCGACGCCCGCGCCGTACACGACTTGTGCGTGGATCAGGTCTCTCGTACTGGGCTTGTAGCCGCCGCTGAGCGACACGCCCCATCCGAAGGTCCCGCTGCTCAGATCGAACGCGTCGGTGGTGAGCACGTCATCCCATTTGAACCAACGGAGCATTCCGGCGACCTTGCCGTACCCCCATTTCGCGCCATAGCGGAACGTGCCCGAGATGTCGGGAAGCGGGAAACGGGCGATGATGTTCTGCAGTTCTTCACGGTCCGCCACGCGTCCGGCGTCGCCGCTCGCGCCCGGGCGTTCCAGCGCGAAGATGGCGCGCGTGCCGTCCGGCCTATCGACGGGCTCCCAGAACACCTGCACGTTCCGGAAGAAGAGCATCCCGTTGGGCCCCCAGTACTCGAGGATGTTCGGAAACACGTCGAGGTCCATGAAGGGACTTTCGAGTTGCCCGGCTCCGAATTTTCCCCATCGTCCGTACATGTGTCGCGGCCGAATCGTCGTCTGGCCGGCGTCGATGCCGACGCCGAAGAGATCCCAGTCGAACACGACCGTGATGTCGGGGCCGTGGGACGTCGGAATCGTCGCCTTGGTGCCGAATCGCGACTGGCGCGCGCTCAACCAGGTGTGCCCATTGTGCCCGAACTCGTCGTCGAACGCGGGCAGCTTCGACGGCCGGTTCACGTCGAACCAGTCGGGGTTGTTCGTCTTGAAGTCGAAGATCACGTCGGCCATGGCAAAGCCGTAGATCTCGATCTTGACCGATGTGTCGCGCTGCGCGGTGCTTGCGCGCGCATCGGCGACGAGGAGCAGCGCCGCGAACCCGAGAGTCCGTCGCCCGAACTTACTTCCGATGGAAATTCCCATGGAGCTCACCCTTGGTGTAGAGTTGCTGCCACGACGCCGCTAGCGAGCGTGCGCCGCTTCCCACGCGCGGACCTTGCGTCGCGCCGCGTCGAACAGTCGTGCGTAGTTGCCGACCCGCACCTTGGATCGCGCCTCGGGCGTCAGCGCGGCCCACAGCGGCCGGTAGAGTTCATCGGTCGTCAGATACGCCTTGGCGGTCTTGGGCGCGACGGCGTCGGTGCCAAACAGAAATCGATCGGGGAACCGGTTGATCAAATCCGCCGTCACCCGGACCGCCTCCGGGGAGGCGACGAGGTATTGCGCGACGACGTCCCACGAGATGTCGAAATAGAGATTCGAGAACGCGGGATCCGAGAGCATCGACGCGACGATCGCCGCATGCCCCTGCACCGGGCGCACGACGCGGCCGAGGCCGGTGTGCGCCCAGATGATCGTCGTGTTCGGGTGGCGCTTGATGAGCGCCTTCATGGCGTCCAGGTACGCCGGCTTCGACGTGTCGGCGGCAAACGGGACGTCCATGTCCTCGTGGATGATCGAGAGAAGGCCGACCTCTCCCGCGAAGCGCAGAATGCTGTCCAACGCGGGGTCGAGCAGGCTCGCCGGTCCCGGGCGTACCGCGTCGGACACGAATTCCTTGTGGATCGTGAACTCACCGATCCCGGTGAAAACGCCCGGAAACGCGAGGAGGACTCGCCGAATGTGGTCCGGCGCGTACATGTCGCCCGGATTGAACCCGGTGATCATCGGGTCGAATCGCGCTTGTTCCGCCGGCGACAGCGATCGGTACTCCATCGCGATGTTCGCGTCGACGTACGAGTAGTAGTAGAGCGGCGCGTCGGAGTGGAGGTAGTAGGTCGGCGCGACCTCACCGGTGACGGCATCGAGCCATTCTTGCTGCAACGGAATGCCAAAGACGGCGACTCGGCCGATGCTGTCGCCGAGCAGCGGAAGAAACTGCTTCAGCGTCGGACCGCGCTGGATGTAGTTCGTCAGGTGGAAGTGCGCGTCGGTGAGTACCACGCGGCTCGGCTGAATTCCCTGGCCGGCCAGGACCTGTGCCCCTCCTGTCAGGAGCAGGGCGGCCAGGAGGCGGCGAATCGACGCGTGGACCGGCATTGTCGGCGAGCGAAGCAGGGTTTGAGCGCTCGCAAGGTCGGCGCGCGGTAGGCCGTCAGCCCATTGGCATTTGGGTGTACCAGCGGTCGCGACCGGGGGATTGCCCGAGACGCTTTGCGCGCCGTTCATCGCGACGCGGCACTGACGTTGCGTTGGTGCTTCGTTTCAAATGACCCACACCAACGCCAGCAGCAAGCGGCGTCGCCTGGGCATCGCGTCTTTCGCGGTGCTCGCGATCGCGACCGCCGTCCCTTGTCGCGCGTCCGCACAAGCGCGCATTGGAAATCACACGCGCCTCGAGCGTTTCGGAATCGACCTCGGGTACGGTGTGCTCATGGGCCTGGCCTTCGCGGGGGTCGACCAAGCGCGCAACGATCCGCCCGAGTGGGGCGGGGGGGGAAAGGGCTACGCGCGCCGCGCGGCGTCGAACGTCGGGCAGTTCGTCATCCAAGAAAGTGTGACGGAAGGTCTCGCCGCGATCATGAACCGGCCGCTCGACTACCAGCACTGCAAGTGCACCAACAAGGGAGCGCGGATCCGTCACGCGTTCGCCGGCGCCGTCATGGATCAGATGCCCGACGGGAGTTACAAGCTCGCCGTGCCCCGCATAACGGGGGCATACGTCGGTTCGTTTGCCCAGGCGGCGTGGCGGCCGCACGGAAACAACAACTGGGCCCAGATCGGGCTCGGCAGGGGCACCGCGTCGATCGCCGTCGGCGGGTTCATCAAC
This sequence comes from Gemmatimonadaceae bacterium, assembly GCA_036003045.1. NCBI lineage: Bacteria > Pseudomonadati > Gemmatimonadota > Gemmatimonadia > Gemmatimonadales > Gemmatimonadaceae > Gemmatimonadaceae bacterium. Next base: position 49,871 of record DASYSS010000101.1, on the reverse strand, counting down.
CTATTTCACGAATTCGTGAAATAGCGAACCCGCTCAGAACAGAATGTCGGTGCCGACGGAGATGATCGTTCCCGTGACGCCGGCGAGATAATAACCGAAGCTCGAGCTGGCCGGACATTGGTTGATGTGCGTGGCGCGCACATCGAGTCGCCAACTTCGCGTGTGCGACGGGTAGTACCCGACTCCGCCGCCGGCTTCCCACGGATATCGGCGGAACTGGTCGTGCACATACCCGCCGAGAGCGTACACGTTCAGGGTCTGTGGGATCGCCATGTACCCGGCCTGCGCCATGAAGCCGCGGTCGAAGATGGAGGTGAGAGGCAGGGGGCCGTTGGCCACGAAGTCGCTCAGCGTGCGCCAGTAGTACTCACCCTGGAATGAGAAGCCGCGGTACTTGACGCCGGCATCCGTCGCCACCTCCCGATACGATAGCGTGGAAACGGTCACGGAATCCGCCAGCGCATTCACGGCGAACGGGTTGATCCCGTCCGACAACTTGATCTGCGTGTTGAGCGGTGGATCGGCGATCGGTGCGTAGCGCCCCTCCCGACTCTGCGAGCCGTTGAATCCGAACTGGGTCGCGACGTGCGTGTGGTACTCGAAGTCGCCGAAGCCCCCCCGCGGTCCGAACTCACCCGTCGTCGGTCGCCAGCGCAGTTGGCCGCCGAAGAGCATGTTGCGGGTGTCTGCCGACTGAGGCACGCCCAGCTCGCTGATGTTGTTGTTCATCGTCAGCGTATACGCGAGGCGCGGCAAGATCTCGCCGGTCGCGAAGAGCCCCGATGAGAAGCCGCCGCGAAAGAACTCTTCGGCCATCGTGCGATCCGACCCGGCCCAGAAGGGCCACGACCCGTTCATCGACCGGGCGGTCGTGCTCGGCGCGATGCCGATCCCGAGCGTGAGCTGTTTCGCCGCGGTGTATTGGAGATTCCCGAAGAGAAGTGTTTGCTGAGTCGTCGGCAGCGACCAGAGCGTGATGTTGTAGCGAAATCGCGGGTCGTAGAAAAACCCCGTCAGCCACACGAGCGTGCGGTGCCAGTTGAGGTAGTTCGATGTATTGATCGTGTCGAGGTTGCCTAGGTGATCCCTGAAGGTTTGATCGCCCGGCACCTGGTTCAGATAGCGAAACAGCCCGTACACGCTGATGTTCAGACTGCCGAACGACGTCTTGACGATGTCGAAGCCCGCCGACGGGGTGAACTCGCCGGCGATCGTGTTCGGGAATCGCATTGACGTGTCGGGGCGCTGCGGTCTTGGATCGGCGTCTTGCGCCGCGGTCTTTCGAGGAAGGGCCGCGGAGGCGAACGCGAGCGTGATGAGGGAAGCAGCAGTGAAGCACGCCCGTCGGTACGGTCGAAGCATCGCGTCCTCGTGTCGGGTGAACGGCCCCCCAAACCCCGAGCGCGCATGATCGACGTTGGCACTACGACGTACATATGCGACTTTCGGCCAAGTCCGACGAGTCCGCGACTACGAGTCCGCGACTACCTCGAGCTACGCCGGCTGCCCGACGGACAGTCGAGAAGACGTACTCGGCACGAGCGCGAGCGCCTCGTCGAGCGCGCCGATGACGGCCGCCGCGTCGAGGTCGGCCAGCGAATGTTCGGTCGGACCGAACACGTTCACGCTCGGCGTGCGGTACGGCACCCACATCTCGTACTCGTCGCGCCTCCGAAGCAAGGCGAGCGTCGGACGCGCGAACGCCGAGGCGATGTGCGTCACGCCGGTGTCCGGCGTGACGACCAGGTCCGATTCCGCAACCAGCGCGAACAACTCGCGCAGCCGCGGGATCACCGCGAGACCGCCGATGAGGTCCGCCAGCCCCGTCGCGCTTGCGCGGTCCTCCTCCAACGCGACGATGATGACGCGCGCATCGGGCCGGCGAGCGCGGAGCGCCGTCAGGGTCGCCGCGAAATGGTCGTCGGGCCAGCGCCGGCACGTCTGCCCGGCCGAAATGTTGACCAGAACGCGTGGGCCGTCGCCGGGCGCGGCGTCCCAGTGAGCGTTCGCCTCCTCGCGCTCGAAATCCGTGGCGGCGAGCGTCGGGCGCCAGTCGGCGTCCGGCCCGCGAATGCCGAATGGCTCGGCCAGACGGGCGAGATGATCGACGTGATGCTCGCGATGGATGTCGGCCGGCGGGGCGACGGGAATATTGTACACGCGGTCATGCGGCCGCCCCGCGCTGCCGATGCGCGCCGGGGCCCGCGACGCGAGCATGAGCAACGTCGTATATGAATTGACGGATGGGCGAACGACGAGGCCGTCGATGACCGCGTCATAGCGCCGCGACGCGAGGCGGGCGAACAGGGCGGGGTAGTCGCGCCAGCGGCGCCGTTCGTGGACCACCACGTCGCCGACGAACGGCAGATGCTCGAGTACCGGCGCGTTCGTCGGCGTCGTGAGCACGTCGATCGTCATACGGGGGTACGCCGCCGAGAGCGCCCGCAGGAGACCGGTGCACAGCACCATGTCGCCGACGCGGTCGTAGCGAATGAACAGGACGCGCGACGGATGGAGGTGCCAGCTGTCGGGGGCGATGACTCCTCCCTCGTCCACCGACAGCAGCACCACCATCACGCGGAGCCAGGCCTCGTGCACCGCGGCCTCGAGCGCGCGCACCTTCCGCGGCACGAATCGCGTCAAAGCATTGGGGCGCGATGCGTCGGCCATAGGGAACCGTCCCAGAATACGCCGCGGAAACCCGCCGGCGGACTAAGAAAGCGCTAAGTATCACCGTGCGGATGTAGAGATCTTAAAGCGAGAGGGGACGTGTGTCAGGACCCATCCAGACATCGGACGTGACGCTGGTCACCAGGGTGCGATCGTTCATCGCCGCGCGGTTCGCGCGCGGCGAATACCTCGGTCTGCACCTCACGGTGGGATTTCTCATCACCGTGGGCGCGCTGTTGCTGTTCGGGTCCATCACCAGGCAAGTCGTCGACGACCGGTCCATCACCGCGTTCGACTTGACGGTTCACACCTGGATGCGCGCGCACGCGACTCCGCTCGGAGACCGGGTCGCGCTTACGATTTCCTTCATCGGTGGTCCGATCACCATGACGATCCTTGCCCTCGTCGTCGCGATGATCGCGGCGCGCATGGGCGCGTGGCTCACGCTGTGGGTCTGGCTCGCGGCGTTCATCGTCGGAGCGCTTCTCGACTGGATGCTGAAGAACATCATCCGTCGGCCCCGCCCGATCGGCGCGGAGCGCTTTCTCCACGGCGTCACCTTCAGCTATCCAAGCGGCCACTCGATGGGATCACTCATCGGCCTCTCGATGCTCGCGTACGTCCTCATAAAGCTCTGGCCGCCCGCGCGCGCGCACCGAGTGACCGTGGTGGCGGTCGCCGTCATTCTCGTGCTCCTCGTCGGCTGGTCGCGCCTGTACCTCGGTGTCCATTACCTCAGCGACGTGATCGCGGGCTTCGCGGTGGGAATCGTATGGGTCACCGTGTGCATGACGGGGATGGAGCTGGCGACACGGCCGAGAGAAAGGGCCGCGGCCTAAACGAGATCGCGACGCCGAGAGTGCGTCCCAGTCACAGATCTCGTTTCATGCGCGGCGGTTTGCTCATCATCACTCCTGCCGGTAGCGCCAAGGCCCGGGCTACTCGTAGCGGAGCGCTTCGATCGGATCGAGCACCGCTGCCCGTCGCGCGGGCCAGACGCCGAAAATGATCCCGACACCCGCGGCGAACGCGAACGCGATGGCGAGCGCGGGGACGTCGACCGACGTCTGCCAACCGAACGATTGAGACAGCACGATCGAGGCACCCGCGCCGAATGCGATGCCGAGCAGCCCGCCGGCGATGCACAGGACGACGGCTTCGACCAGAAACTGCAGCAGGATGTTCCTGCGCGTCGCGCCGAGCGCCTTTCGAATGCCGATCTCGCGCGTCCGTTCGGTGACCGAGACGAGCATGATGTTCATGATGCCGATGCCGCCGACCAAAAGACTCACGGCGGCGATGCCGGCGAGCAGTGTCGTGAACGTCGCGGTCGTTTCGCTGAGCGTGTTGAGCACGTCGGCCTGATTGCGAATGCTGAAATCGTCCGGACGGTTGGCCGTCAGTCGGTGCGAGCGGCGCAGCGCCGATTGAATCTGTCCCATCGCGACCGTGACCGACTCGGGCGTGACGACGCGCGCCCAGATGTCGTTGATGCGATCGGTTCCGAAAATGCCGAAGCGGCCGGTGAGGAAGGGAATGAGAATCTGCTCGTCGTTGTCGCCGAAACCCGTCGTTCCCTTGCGCGCCAGCACGCCGATGACCTTGAACTGCCGCCCCGAAATGCGAATCGTCTCGCCGATGATCGCCTGCGGCTCGACGACGTCGAGCAGCGGCAACACGTCGGCGCCGAGCACGGCGACGCGCTGGCGCCCCTGGTTGTCGGCGGAGGTGAACATCGCTCCCTCGCCGAGCGCGAAGCCGCGCACGTCGAGAAAGTTCGGCGTCGTGCCCGTGACCTGAACGTTCGTGTTCTTGCTCTTCCACACGATCTGAAGATTGCGGTCCTGCTGGGGGGTCACGCCGACGACGCTCAGCGCGTGCGCCTCGATCGACTTGACATCGTCGTAGGTGAGCTTGGTGGTCGTGTTCGTGCCGATGCCGGCTTGCATCACCCGTTGCGGGTTGATCTGGAGCGTCGTGGTCCCGAGGCGCGCTATGCGGTCCTTCACGGCGCCCGCCGCGCCGTTGCCAAGCGCGATCATGGCGATGACCGCCGCGACGCCGATGATGATCCCGAGCATCGTGAGCAGCGACCGCATCGCGTTCGAGCGGAGCGACGCCAACGCCGTGCGAATGACTTCGCTGATCAGCATGGACGGTCCGCCGCAATGAATGCGGCCGGGGGTCGGCGAGCGGGGAGCACGGTGGTGGGCGGTGGGTGAAGAACGCGGCCGTACTAAACGCTAACTGACTGCGCCTGTCCAGAAGCTGATATTTGAGCTAGCCTTCGCTCGCAGCCTGAGGAGAACCATATGTCATCAAGATCCGAAGCGAACGCCACGCCGCCTTCGTCATCCCTGGTATCGCGCCGTGCCTGGATCGGCTCGACCGTCGCGTCGGTGATGGGGCTCGTCGCCGTGACCCGAAGCCTGGCGTCGGCCGCTGACGCCGCGCCGACCGGGATACTCGTCTATGCGAGCCCCGATTGCCAATGCTGTCGGGCGTGGATCAAGCATCTCGAGGCGAATGGGTTCGCTCCCGCCGCCCAATTCGTCAACGACGTGACGCCGATCAAGCGCAAGCGTGGCGTGCCCGAGAAGCTCTGGTCATGTCACACGGCGATCCTCGGCGCCTACACGATCGAAGGACACGTCCCCGCCGATTTGATTCGCAAGATGGTCGACACGCGATTGCCGCTTGCCGGCTTGGCCGCGCCTGGCATGCCGAACGGCGCGCCGGGAATGGAAGGGCCGGTGAAAGATCGATACGAGGTGGTGTCGTTCACGCGTGATGGCAGGACCAAAGTCTTCGCCGTCCGGTGACGCCGATATGGCTCCCGGCCCGAGGAATCGGCGCGATTAGCGGTTAGAACGCGCGACGCCAGCCGACGCGCGCACCGTCGACGCCGGGCGCGAAATAGAAACTTCCGTCCTCGTCGTGCTCCGCGCTTCGCCGCGCGGACGCATTTTCCGTCCGACGCAGCGATCGCAGAGCAACCTCTCTCCCGACGGCATAGCCGAGGAACGCGCCGACGACTTGGTCGGAGGCCCAGTGGCGGCGGTCAAGGGTTCGGGCCATGGCGACGGCGCCGACCGCGGCCCAGGGCGCGACAGCGAAGGGTCCGAGCTTGTAGCGGCTGACGAAAAAGCCCACACACGACGTGATGTTGCTGACGTGCCCACCGGGCAACGCGTGCCGTCCCCAGTCGCCGGTGCCGGGAACCGTGAAGTGGTACTGATCGCCCTGCGTTGCCGGCGGCGGCTGCACGCCGCGTCCGCTGTCGGGCCGCGTACGAGAGACGAGCGGGTAGACGACGAAATCGCGCACCGCCGTCGCCGCACCGTACGACGTCGCACAGCCGGAAATTCCCTCGAGCATCCCATCGCTCTTCGTGATGAGCGCGACACCCAACGCTCCGATCGCGAACGGTGCGACGGTGCGCCCCGAGAATGCATCGCCGCCTTCTCGAAACGGTCGCAAGAAATGCCACGTGCCGTCGTCGCGTTGACCGACCGCCCACCGGTCAATGTTGTCGTCGAACGGCGACACCGCGGCCGCAACTCCGACGACGCCGACGGCAGTCAGCCAGTCTCGGCCGCCACCGTGAAGTGGCGCGGTCCACACCGCCCAGGCATCGCCTGCCGACGTGCGCGCGTGATCGATGACCAATCGGCCGATGGACTGCGCGCTGACTCTTTGCGCTGCGACACAAACGAACGCCACGAGCGTCGCCACGCGAGGCGCGGCGCGCAGACGGGAAACGAGCTCCATGCCCTCGATGTCCTACGATGCGATGCGCTTTGCAGGGCAAGACGCAGGCCTGAGCCCGTATCGCACACGTCGAGCGAGGCGGTCACGCCTCGGCGAGGTCCTTCAAAGCGCCGGAATGCGTCGGCCGGGTTTCGTCGGCGGGGCGCAGCGAACGTGCACGACTCAGGCTCGCGGCGACGACCCATGCCGCGGCGGCGATGAATCCGGAGATCACCAAGCCGGTCCACTGAAGCCTGCTCGCGGGATTCGCGATCGCGGCGGGCAACCACACCAACAGCGTGAACACGCCGATCATCGCGGCTTCGAGCGTAGCCGCGAGCTCCGTCATGACGCCGAGCAACACACCGAGTCCCGCGGCGATGTGGCCCGCGCCGCCGAGGTACGCCCACCCCGTGCGATACGGAAGCCAGGACGGCACGAACGCAACCGTTTGCGGCAGATAGACGAAGTGCGACAATCCGATCGGCAGCAGGGCGACGGCGAACAGGTAGCGCGCGATGCGAAGCCCGTTCTCGCCGGTGGCGAAGCGCGGAGCGGAATCGCTTGGCTCGTCATTCAGCGACGCGAAGAGCGTCCAGCTGCACGCCAGCACGACGCAGATCTCACCCAAGCCGAGCCAGTTGACTTCGACGAGCGGCGCGGCGGCAACCTTCGGCACCTTGAGGAGAAGCACCCACAGCAGCGCGTAGAAGAAGAAAACGCGTGCCCCGATCGCACTCGCCCGCGCGGTGAGTAGCGCGAAGCCGCAGGCGAAGAGCAGGGCGCCGGACAGATACGCGAGAAGGCGTCGATCGGACACCCACGCAGGCACGGGCTGCCACTGCAGCGCAAAGTCGCCGTAGACGGCGGTCAACGCTGCGAGACCGACGAGAGCAACGGCGAATGTGAGCCGACTCGGTGTTTGCATGTGCGTTCTCGGCGTGGCGGAAGCGGTCGCGAGTTCAAACTTCAGCGACCACTCGTCCGGTCACGCCGCTGCGCCGACATGCACCAGCGCGGGACGAACCGAGACCGACTAGGGTTCAGCCGAGAGGGCGAGCCAGAGCGTGACCGTCGCGCCGCCGAGTCGCTGATGTCCGTTCGAACTCTCGCCTTCGACGGTGACGTCGCCGCCCAGCATCCGGGCGACGCGCCGGCTCACCGCGAGCCCGATTCCGAAACCCGGCGCGAGATCTTTCGAGGCGGGGACGCGCGCGTACTCCTCGAACACGCGCTCTCGCCATTCCGCGGGGATGCCCGGGCCGGAGTCTTCGACGCTCAGCGTGGACCAGCGCTGTCCGTCGCGCATCCGATAGCCGACATCCACGCGGATGTGTCCTCCCCGCGGCGTGTACTTGTTCGCATTCGACAGGAGGTTGTCCACGATGTGCCGTACCCGCGCGGCGTCGCCCATCGCGCGGCATTCGGACTCCGCGTGCAAGTCGATCGTCTGCCCTTTGCTGACGACGGTGAAGCTCTGATCGTCGACGGCGGCACGAGCCAGCGCGCAAAGGTCGATGGCCGTCGTGCTGAGCCGGATGTCACCCGTCTCGCTCTTCGCGACGGCGAGCAGCGACGCCACGGTGTCGCTCGCGCGGCGCGTGAGACGGCGAATTCGAAGCAGCGCGTCGCGTTGATCGGCTGGCTTGGTGATCCCTTCGAGCATCAAGTCGACGTTGCCCAGCGCGGCGCCAAGCGGATTCTGAAGGTCGTGCGAGATGCCCCGCATGAAGGCGCTCTTCTGATCCATGACCGCCGCGAGGGCGCGCCGGTCTCGGTCAGCCGCGACGGCCAGCTTCACGGTTCGTTGACCGGCGCGCACGATGAGCACGCAGGCGAGCAAGGCGAGCGGCGCGAGCACCACGGGCAGGAGAACGTCGACGCGTTCCCACCGTCGGACATCGAGGCGAACCGCGGCGGCCGACTGCTCCAAGAGCTCGACGAGATGGCGCGCCGCCATGAGCGCGGTGTCGGCGTCCATTCGCGCGGTATCGAGGACAGCCGCATTCGGCGACGGCGTCATCGACTCGACGTCGTCGTGCCACCGAGTCGCCGCTTCTCGATATTGCGCGAACCGCTCGAGCGCGTCGGCGTTCGAGCCCTCGAGCAGCGAGTCCAGAGCAAGCGCGCCCCGTCGTTCGGAGCGAAGCGCGGCGACATACCGCTGATCCGCGTTCGGGATCACCGAGGGCGCGCGCATGCCGACCGCGAACATCTCTTCGGCCAGGAACGACGCGACGTCGGTCGCGCGCAGCCGGGCGGGGTCGACGACCTCCGTGATCATGTTGCGCTGAATCCGGAGTCGGTTGCTCACGGCGATCGGCGCGATCACCAGCGTCGCGAGGACGGCGATGACGAAGACGAGCGGAATCCACATGCCGCGCGTCGAAAGCTCGGTCGGTGCCGGGTCCTGGCGGTCGGGCTCGGATTGATTGGCGCTCGTCGTGGCAGTCCCTCCGCGAAGCGGTCGTACCCCGGGTCCCGCCCGCGGTTCGCGAGCTCAACGGCGCAACACGACAAGCGCTCTTGCGTCCGCCTGGTGAAGCCCGATCTTCGACGGTGCCCCCACCACCTCCACGACTGCGAGGGTAGCAATGTCGAACCACACTCGCCTTTTGGCCGCCTGTTTTTCGTTGGCTGCCACGTCGGCCGCTATCGAATCTTTGTGCGCTCAGCAGGCACCGTCGGTCGACCTGAGCGCGTCCGCGTCCGCGTTACGATTTCGCTACATCGGCCCGGTCGGCAATCGGGTCGCGGCGGTTGCCGGTGTCATCGGCGACCCAAACGTCTACTACGCCGGCGCCGCGTCCGGCGGAATCTGGAAAACGGTCGACGCCGGTATCCACTGGACTCCGATCTTCGATGGAGAATCGATCTCCTCGCTTGGCGCTCTCGCCGTCGCGCCGTCGAATCCCAACATCGTGTGGGCCGGAACGGGCGAGCCGTGGATTCGCAGCCACATCTCGATCGGCAATGGACTCTACAAGTCGACGGACGCAGGACGCACGTGGACGCATTCCGGTCCGGATTCGGCGAGTCGGACCGGGCGCATCGTCATCGATCCGGTGAATCCGGACATCGTCTACGTCGCGGCGCAGGGGCACAGCTACGGACCCGAGCAGGAGCGCGGGGTCTACCGCACCACGGACGGCGGACGGACGTGGAGCAAGGTGCTGTTCGTGGACGCGAACACCGGTGCGATCGACGTCGTGATGCACCCGACCGACTCGAAGACACTCTTCGCCGCGATGTGGCAGCTCGAGCTTCACACGTGGGGACGCGAAAGCGGCGGCACGGGGAGCGGCATATACGTCACGCACGACGGCGGCGACCATTGGACGAAGCTCGAAGGGCATGGCCTGCCGACTCACGAGATCGGCAAGGTCGGACTCGCGATCTCGAAATCGAATCCGAACCGCGTCTACGCGCTGATCGAAACCGGCGACGGCAACCCGCTGCACGGGCGGCCTACGGACAACGGTGAGCTCTGGCGGTCGGAGGACGGCGGTTCGACCTGGCAGGTGATCAGCTTCGACCGCGATCTGGGGTGTCGTCAGCCCTACTACACACGCATGGCGGTCGCGCCCGACAATCCCGACGAGACGTATTTCCTGTGCGCGACCTTCAACCATTCGATGGACGGCGGCTCGACACTCACGGCGAACGGACGCGGCGGTGGTGGCGGGCGCGGTCGCGGCGGCGCGCCGCCGGCCGCCGAGGGAGGTCGCGGCGCCCCGCCCACGCCGGCGTTCACCGCGCCGGGTGGCGACAACCACGACATCTGGATCGACCCGACCAATCCGTCGCGCATGGTCGTCGGCAACGACGCCGGCGTCCAGATCTCGACGACGCGCGGGCGCACGTGGCTGCACGTGAATCTGCCGATCGCGCAGATCTATCACGTCACGGTCGACAACCGCGTCCCGTACTACGTGTACGGCAACAAGCAGGACGGTCCGTCGTATCGTGGACCCAGCAACAGCCGCGCGGGCGGAACTATTTCGCGCAGCGAGTGGCACGCGGTGCAGGGAGGCGAAAGCGGGTGGGCGACGCCCGACCCCGTCGATCCGAACGTCATCTGGTCGACGGCGTCGGGATCGGGCAGCCGCGGCGGCATCGTCGTGCGATTCGACGAGCGCACTCGCACCGGTCAGAACGTGGAGGTGTGGCCGCTGAGCACGGGCGGACACTCGGCGGCGGAGGTCGAGTACCGTTTCGTGTGGGACGCCCCGTTCGCGATCTCGCCGCACGACCACAACACGATCTACACGGGCAGCCAGTTCGTTCACATGTCCAAGGACGGCGGCCGGAGCTGGCGCGTGATCAGCCCCGACCTCACGCGAAACGACAAATCGAAGCAGCAGATGTCCGGCGGACTCACGCCGGACAACATCGGCGTCGAATACGGCGACGTCGTGTACGCGATCGCCGAGTCGCGCGCGCAAGCGGGAGTGATCTGGGCGGGAACCAACGACGGTCTGGTGCAGGTGACGCGCGATGCGGGCAAGACGTGGACGAACGTGACGGCGAACGTCCCCGGCATTCTGCCGTGGGGATCGGTGCGTCACATCGAACCGTCGAAGTACGACGCAGGCTCGGCCTACATCATCGTCGACGGGCACCAGGAGAACAACCGCGACCCGTGGGTCTATCGCACGAAGGATTTCGGTAAGACGTGGAAGCTCATCGTCACCGGAGTTCCGAAGAGCGTGGTGAGCTACGCGCACATCATTCGTGAAGATCCGGTGCGCCGAGGATTGCTGTACCTCGGTACGGAAGGCGGCTTGTTCGTGTCGTTCGACGACGGCGATCATTGGCAGGCGATGCAGCTCGGCATGCCGCACGCGCCGGTCTACGGTCTCGCCGTCCAGGAGCACTTCAACGATCTGGTCGTCGCGACATATGGGCGCGGCTTCTTCATTCTCGACGACCTGTCGCCGCTGCAAAAGCTGACGCCGGAAGTGACGGCGTCCGCCGCGACGTTGTTCGCGCCGCGGGCGGCGTATCGCTTCCGCGACATCGAGGCCAACGTTTCGCCGAACGACGATCCCACCGCGGGCACGAACCCGATCTACGGCGCGGACATCAACTATTGGCTCGGCAGCGGAGGGGGCACGGCGAGCGTGGCGATCGTCGACGCGGCCGGGAAGACGGTGCGCACGATTCAGGGCACGACGCGCGCGGGGTTCAACCGGGTGAACTGGGATCTGAGCAATGAGCCGTCCAAGACGGCGCGCATGCGGACCAAGCCGCTCTACGATCCCGAGTTCACGATGGACGCCGACGGCACGCGCCCGGCGCCGGGCTTCGGCACGTTGTCCGTCTTGATGCCGCCGGGACGTTATACCGTCAGACTCACCGCCGCCGGAAAAACGATGACTCAGCCGCTCGAGGTGCTCAAGGACCCGAACCAGACGGTCACCCCGCTCGACATGGCCGCGTCGACTGACCTGTTGAAAAAGGTTCAGGCGGACATGACGAGCAGCGCCGACATGCTGTTGTCGATCGAAAGCGTCCGTGCGCAGCTCGATTCGCTGGCGGCGCAGATCGGCGCCAATTCCGCGATGGCGGACGTACGCGCGCAAGGCGACTCGCTGGGACGAAAGTTCGTGGCGACCGAAGGGAACCTGATCGACGTGCGCATGACCGGCCGCGGGCAAGACGAGGTGCGGTATCCGGCCAAGCTCGGGGCCCAGCTCAACTACTTGGCGGGCGGCATCGCGGTGTCGGACTTCGCGCCGGCCGTACAGCAGCAGAGGGTCAGCCAGGTGTTGGCGAAGCAGGTCCGCGATACGCACGCCGCGCTGCAGAGCCTGATCAACACCGATCTGGCCAGGTTCAACACGCTGTTGCGCTCGCGGGGGCTCAAGACGATCGACGCGACGGTTCCGGCGGTCGTGTTCTAGGCCCTCGGGCGCGGAACGCCGTGCTCGTCGGCGGGATTCTATTCGGTGAACGCACAACCTCTGAGGAAGCCATGCGAAAAGTGAAGGTGGTGTTGGCGCTCGTACTGGCGGCGGCCGCCATTGCGGGCTGCAAGAAGGGCGGCGGCGGCTACATCCAAACCGCGCCGACGCCGGCCGTCTCGCGCTGAGCGGTCCGGGTTCGAGTTTCTCTGTATTAAAGAACTATCGCATATTAACAGGCGCGGACATATGTAGGCGAGCTGTCAGGGCCACCGCGGCCGCCCTCCGGGCGGCCGCGTTCGCTTGGGCGCATTACGGGGACACCGGGTGACCGGGATACCGGGACTGCGGTACAACCAGTCGACCCGTCTCGCCGATCCGGTATCCCGGTGCCCGGTTGCCCGGTAACCCGTTTCTACCGCAAAACAGCAATCAGAGTCAAGCGCCGGCGGCCGCGGGCGGAATACATTGCCCTCGTGAAAGCCGAGACGCGGTCCTTCTATGTGCGGGTCGTGCAGGGAGTGATCGAGCACGTCGCGCAGCACCTCGACGAGGCGCTTGCCCTCGACGCCCTGGCGACTCGCGCGTGCCTGTCGCCCTTCCATTTTCATCGGGTGTTCCGCGGCATGGTCGGGGAAACGCCCGTCGAGCTCGCGCGGCGGCTGCGCATGGAACGCGGCGCCTGGCAGCTGGCGAACACACCGTTGTCGGTCACCGAGATCGCTTTCAACGCGGGATTCGAGACCCACGAGGCGTTCACGCGCGCGTTTCGCTCGTGCTACGGCGAGCCGCCCTCTGACTTTCGCCGGCGCGGTGTGCGCCGCACCGAGCTGGCCGCCACGTGCGGCGTGCACTTCGATCAACGAGGCGTCGTTCCACCGTTCGTCCCGAGAGACTCAGGAGGCAGAACCATGGACGTCGAAATCAAGAAAATGCCCGAGCAGCGCGTCGCCGCCGTGCGCCACGTTGGACCGTACAACCAAATCGGCCAAGCGTTCGGCCGCCTCGGCGAGATCGCTGGCCCGGCCGGGTTGTTCACGAACCCGAACGCGGCGATGATCGCCCTGTACCACGACGACCCCGAGTCGACGCCCGCCGACGAATTGCGCTCCGACGCCGGCGTCGCGGTCGCGAGCGGCGTCGCGTTGCCAAACGAGCTCGCCGAGCATCGGTTGCCCGCGGGGCGCTACGCCAAGACGGTGCACGTCGGCTCGTACGAGACGCTGGGCGACACGTGGGCCCGCTTCCTCGGCGAATGGCTTCCCGAGAGCGGCGAACGACTGCGCGACGGGCCGAGCTACGAGCGATACGTAAACGATCCGCGAACGACACCGAAAGAAAGGCTGATCACCGAGATCTACGTGCCGATCGAAGGGCAGTAGAGTAACGGGCCACAGGGAAACCGGGTACCGGGAACCGGTTTCCTATTGCCCCTTTGGCAATCGGAAAATCGCCAGTTGTGGTTTGAGCGCAGCGGGAAGCGCCTTGCCTCCGGCGCCGGAGAATTGAACCGAGACGCTGGCGTCAGTCGTTTTCGTATCGAGGCGGAAGTAGGACGACGTGCCCGGGTCGAGCACGGCCAGCGAGGTATCCGCGGTGATCGGAAACAATGCCAGCGGATTGGGGGACGGTATGTCCGGCTCACCGCCTGACGTGATGTAGAGGCGATTCCAGAGCGCGCGAACGTTTCGCGTCGTGAACCGGTCGGCCGGCGGCGCGGTGCCCCGCGAGAGGCCAACCAGACTGTCGGTGTACAGCGAGAGCGCGAAGTTGGCGAAGAGACCCGGGAACGATTGGCCGCTCGACGATTCGATGTTCGCCACGCCAGTGAGAGAAGTCTGATCGAGCTTCTTGAAGATGCCCGCGCCCATTTGATCGCCGAGCCATCGCACGAGCAGCCAGTCGCCGCCGCGCCAGGAGAAGCCGTCGTCGTCGTCGCTGTGCAGCGTCACGCTCGCCGTGTCGGGTAGCAGTGCATACTGGTACGAGTCGTACAAGAAATTCTGCACGAATCCCTGCGACGAATCGGGGAAGAGCTGCGTCGGGTCGCTGCGGCAGGCCGTCCCCGGACACCTCTGCTCGTAGTAGAGCGACCCCAATTCTTCCGCCACGATGCTCAGCCCTTCGTCGAGCCATCCGAACTCGGGATTCGCATGGTGGACGATGACGTGCTGCGAGAAGTTGATGAGGTGCTGCAGCTCGTGGAGGAACGTGCCTGGGACAGCGAATCCGACCTCGTCGACGCTGTGCGAGCAGCTCGCAACGCCCGCCGGATCGGGCACCATCGCGTAGAACACCTCGCCCTGGTTCGAGTTCGGGTCGCCGGTGCCGCCCCCGAGGTCTTCGTCGTCGAAGAAGCCGGCGACGTAGCCCTGCGTTTGGCACGACGACGCGGTGACGAGCGCGTTCACGGCCGGTGTCATCAGCATGATGACTCGCCCGTTCTGATCGACGTCAGTCGGCGCGCCGAAGGCCGCCGTATCGATCGGGTACAAGGTCTGATCGAAGTAGGAGCCGAACTGCTGGAGCTGCGCCGCGGAAAAGCCGTTCGCGGGAGCGAGCGTGTCGATGTACACGAGCACGTTCGCGCCGACGAACGCCAACGTCGCGCCGGCCGACTTGAACGAGGTGCCGTTCGAGGCCAAGACGCGGAAGCTTCGGAGGCTGCCCAACGCGGGCGGCGGAGCGATGTCCAACGAGCGCGTGAGCGATGCGCTGGCTCGAGGTGAAAGCCGCGCGCTCATCGGCCACGCGCGGGACGCGAGGCGTACCCGCGCACGGGCGTGAAGCGCGTTCGAAAACCGGCGTTGCGCCGCTCCCGGCGCTCTCCGCGACGAGCGGATCGGCGAGATGCCAAGGGTCGGTCCGACAATGCGCGGCGACGGGAAACGGCTCGGCGCCGGCGACAAGGATGCGGAGACGGCGGTCCCCGAGCTGACGCGGTAGGCGACGAACGTGTCCGGGACGAGATCGACGGGGAACTGCGCCACGACGATGTAGCTCGCGCCGCCGCCGGCGAGGGTCACGGTCGTGCCTCCGTTGCTGCAATCGACACGAGCGGTCGTCGCTACGGCGAGCTGCAGCGTGCCGGTCTGTGAGCAAGGGGAGGAAGTGAACGTCGACGGGCCGGTGGGCGTCGTCGGCGCGGTGTCGGACGCGCAGGCCCACAGGGCGCAAAGCGCGGTCGGGGCGACGACACGACGGATTGTCGGGAGACGGAGGGCGATGCGAGTCATGGGTGCCGGCGAAAAAAGCGCGGTTGAGCGAGCTCGTGGACACACGACGCGCGCCGGCCCCCCGGGCGGCGGCGTCTCATTGCTGGTGACACGCCAGCCGTGCCGTGCCCCGGTCGTAGTACCAGCCCCGCAAACAAAATGTTGGGCCTGTTCGACGCTCGTGGCCCGAATCGCGCAGCACCCAACGGCACCCTTCCGTGGAGGAACCGAATGCCGGCAACGTCAACGGGCTACGAGACCATCGAGGTGCGCGCGCCGCAGACGGCGAAGGGAAAACTCATCGTAACGAGCGAAGCGTTTTCCGACGGCGACGAGATACCGATGAAGAATGTGTCGGACGGCGCCGGGGGCGGGAATCAGTCGCCGCAGATCTCGTGGAGCGGCGCGCCGCCGGGAACGAAGAGCTTTGCGATCACCTGTTTCGATCCCGACGCGCCGACCGGATCGGGATACTGGCATTGGCTCGCGTGGGGCATTCCGGCGTCGGTCACGAAGCTGGATGCAGGCGCCGGCACAGGGCGCGCTCCCGCCGGCGCGCAGAGCGGATACGGCGACTCGGGTACGGCGTCGTACGACGGGCCCGCCCCGCCGAAAGGAGACGGCGACCACCGCTACATATTCACGGTCTACGCGCTCGACGTCGACACCCCGAGAGGCGCCACGGACAAGACGACCGGCGCCGGAGTCATCTTCCGAATGCGCGGGCATCTCCTGGCGTCGGGATCGATCACCGGACGCTTCGGACACTGAGTCCGGCTCGCGAAAAGACACAACCCTGGAGTGCGGGTGGCACCCCAGGGTTGTTCGGCTCGGACGAGCCCACCGCGTGGGCTACCCGCTGGCCTCAGCGGCGCCGAGCCTTCCATGAGAGAACGCTACTTCAAGAATTTCGCTACGCCGCCGTGGTTCGAGCACGCGCCCTGGTGATGCGTCGCGTGTGAGTACGTGCCGTCTTTGCACTGTGCGGTCGCGTTGGTCGGGTCCTTGTTGTCGAGGCTGGAGGCCGTCTTCGTCGTCTTCGCCGCTTTGTCCGCGGCCTTGGACTCGCTCTTCTCGACCTTCGACTCGGCCTTCGATGCCGTCTTGGCCGCTGCCGCGTCGGCTTTGGACGTCTGGGCCGCCGTCTTCTCGGCGGCCTTGTCGGCGGCCTTGTCCGTGCTCTTCGCGGCCTTCTCAGTCGTCTTTTCAGCCTTGGCCGTCGCCGACGCGGCCTTGCTTTCGGCCTTGTCTACTTTGGCAGCGCCCTTTTTCGCGACGTCGGTCGCTTTGGCGTCTACGCCGCCATGGCCGGAACACGCGCCGCGTCCCGAGGCTACCGATGTGGTTCCGTCCTTACAGATCGTCGCGGCCGCGCCCTGTGCGGCAAGAGAGGCCGCCGTGGCGAGCGTGAGCGAGAGAAACGCACCGGCGAGAACGCCTACTCGAATTCGCATCGTGGAACTCCGGGTGGGAGACGTCGGCAGCGACGCGCTCGCGACACTGCGCGGTCCGACACGAGAAGAGACCCCACGTCGGGCGGGCGCGTCACGACGCGCGCTGTGTAATGCACGTCACACCGACGGCCGAGTCCTAGAACACGCGAATCGTCGCCGCGGATGCCCCGGCTCCGACCGCCACGCTGTCGCTAAGCGAGAACGTGCCGGCTTTGTACACGAACAACTGCGCCGGAAGGCTCGCCGTGCCGAAGAACGCCTGATACACGTTGCCCGCCCTGTCCGTCGTCGCGGCGAACGCGCCGCGGCAACCGCCGTTCGCCAACTTGGCGCAAAGCGCGTTGTCGGGCGACCGAACGAATGTTCGAGTCGTCGTGCTCCAGACGGCCGTGCCGAAGAGAAAACCGGAGATGTACGCCAAGCCCGAAGCGTCGACGTAGACCGCTCCCGGACCCACGCCGACGTTCGCGACGGTTGTTACGACCTGCATGGTCCCACCGTTGAGCACGGTGAGACTGCCCGGGCTCGAAAAATCACCCGTATTCACCACGTAGAGCAGACCGTCGGGGCCAACGCTGATGTCGGTCGAGTTCGTTCCGCCCATCGTCGCCGTTCCCACGACGGTCATCGTCGTCGGGTCGATCGCCGTCACGATCCCATTGCCGATCGGCTGAAAATTCTGGTCGAGATTCGACGACACGACGAATACGCGCCCTCCAGTCACGGCGATAGCCGTAGGCTGCGGCGCGACGGTCACCGTCTTCGTGATCGCGGCGGCGGTCTGACCCGTGGTGAAGCGGCCGACGACGTTGGTCAGGAGATTGGCCGCGACGACCGTCGTGTCGTCCACAAAAGCGGAACCGGTCGCATTTCCGGACGCGAAGGTGAAGAAACGCTTGACCGAATCACCCTGGAGATCGACCAGCGCGACCGAAGCCGCGTCGCCGAGCGGTACGGCGGCAACGCGGCCGCGCACCGACATGCCCGTGGGAGTGATCGTGGTGCTCGATCCGAGCGCCACTTGTTGCTGCGTCCCCGGACTCCCGTGCTGAAATAGCGTCAGGCTGCGCGCCAGAGAGTTGACGACGACGCCGACCTCGTGGTCGCCCGCCGTTCCGCCGAGAAACCCCGGAGCGACCGGAGCGGTGGTGTCGTCCGAGCAGCTGATGGTGAACGCGAGCGAGCCGAGGAGGGCAAGGGTCGCGAGACGAATGTTGTAGCGGTGCATGGATCGCCGTGTTGAAGGAATGACGTTTGTCGGAGTTATGTGAACGAGCTCTCGGTGCCGGCTATCCGCCGCCGGCGCCTCCGCGTCTCGTGCGCAGCGAGACCGTCCAGCGCCGACCGCCGAACGGGTAGTCGACGAGCATCGAAGCCGACCGGTCGAACACGTTCTCGACCCCGACGGCTGCCTCGACGTGCCACGCCGCGCGCGCGATCGGCACGGCGATGCGCACGTCGGTGAGCCAATATGGATCGAGAGCGTTGAGATCCGTTCCCGCGACGGTTCGCCGTTCGCCGACATAACGCGTCTCGACGTCGACGCGCGCGAATGGACGCGCGATCGATTCGGCGATCCGCGCCGTCACGCGCGGCCGGTAGATCACCTGACCCGTTCGGGCGCCGCCCGTGTACGCGACGTCGGTGTGGTCGACGTTCCCGAGGACGTTGAATCCAGAAATTGACGGCACGGCAAGCCGCGCCCCCAACTGCCAACCGGAGCGGCGAACGTCGACGTTCGCGGGACTCCAAACGAACCGAAAGTCGGGCGACCAGAGAATCATTCCGTTCACGTCGGCGCGGTACACCGCCGCATCGCCGCTTACCGCGGCGGCGCCGAGCGTGACGTCCCCCAATGCCGCACGCAGCTCGGTCTCTCCTCGCGTGCGCTCCGGCGCGAGCGACGGATTCGCCTTCACGAGAACGCCCTCGTGGAAGAACTGGTCAGCGAGCGAGGGCGGCGAATAGCCGTTTCCGACCGACGCCGAGAGAGAGGCGACGCCGCGGGCGAGTTGCATCGACGCGCGGGGCGACGACATCGTCGACGCGAGAAGGTCATCGTCGTCGACGCGATTGGAGAGCATCGCGGACACCGCGACGCCGCCGAGATCGCGTGCCGCGCGGACATTCGCGTACGCGCCGACGATCCGCTGCGACCGCGGCGCATTCTCAGCCAACGACGTGGCGCTCACGCCGAGATGCCGGGCGTCCCCGCCGAGCGTGAAGGTCATGGGCGTGTTACCGCCCGGGGAGCCCGTTCCAGTCACCGACGCCGCGGCGCGCGCTTCGGTGGCGTCGAGGACGTCGTCGTACGATGAGCCGAACGGCGGCGCCGGATCGGCAAAATGCGCGCGGTCGCGCGTGACGCTCGCCGATCCGTCGAACGCGAGCGGTCCGCGAACGGAGGAAAGATCGAGCCCGCCTGACGCGTGGTGCTCGTCGTCTCGGCCGGTGAGCGACGGTTGCACGATGCTTCCCGCCAACCCTCGGTCCGTCGCACGCCAGTCGACTCGGGCGCGTGCTGTTCCCGCTGATCCGTCGATGGCGGCGACGCCGAGCACGTTGGTCGAGGTGGCGTCGGAGTTGGTGCGCGTCGCCGTACCGCCGCCGCGAACCGCCGGCACGTCGTACGAGAAGTCGCCGCGCGCTGTCCGATGTTCGGCCGAGAGCGACGCGCGCAGTCCTGACCCTGACTCGGACGAATGGCCGATCGAGCCGCTTACCGCGCGTTCTCCCCACGCGCCGGCGTCGAGCGAGAGCGATGCCTCGCGCACAGCCCGGCGCGTCTCGATCACGATCACTCCGCCGAGCGCACGGCCACCGTAGCGCGCCGACTGCGCACCCTCCCAGACGGTCACTCGTTCGATCGTTGCGAGCGGCAGCTGCGACAGATCCGCAGCGCCGGTGAGCGGCGAGTTCAAGATCACGCCGTCGAGCACGACCAACACCTCGGCCGCGCTCGACCCCCGTATGGAGGCTTGGCTGGGCTGTCCCGGGCCGCCGCTACGTGTCACGACGACGCCGGGCACCGCCGTCAACAATTCGCCCACGTCATGCTTGCCCGATGACTCGATCGCGGAGCGATCGAAAGCGGCCGTCTCGCGTTCGGCCGACGCTTGAGACGCCGAGCTCACGACGGTCGGCAACCGTGTCGGCAACGGCTCGAGGGCGGCGTCAAACCGCGCGACGCGCCCGTTCTCGACGGAGACGTCGCGTTTACCGGCCGCGTAGCCGACGGCGCGTACCGAGATCGTGTACATCTGCGGAGCGAGACCGCGCACGACGAACGATCCGTCAGCATCGGAGCGGACCGGGTCGACCCGGTCCGCGATCTCGATGCGCGCGCCGGCGATGGCGCGTCCCGTGGCCGCGTCAGTCACACGTCCGCGCAGCTCTCCCGGCACCTGCGCGAACACGCCGCGCGCCGAGATGAAGGACGCCATGGTGAACGCCGCGATGACGAGCGATCGAGTCGCGCGACGAGGAAGGCCGTTCACTGCTGCGTCCAAAAACATGAAACCCGTCCTGGCTCGGTCGAGGAGCGGGACGGGGCGAAGGGAAGGCGCCAGGAGTCGGCAGTCTTTCGTTCGACCCCGCGCCCCTCCCTCGAGGGGGTTCTGTGCGGGAGTGAACGGGGACGGTCTCCTGGCTCGAGACAGTCTGGCTCGCCTTCCCAGCGCGCGAGCGCGCCAGTGGACGAATGAGCAGACCTTTTTTTGCGAGCGAAGTCGAAATGCTCGCGAAGTCTCTTACAGTGGCGGGGCCGCGCCGGAATCGCACCGGCTTCCTACAACTTGACCCCGTTCACGCGATTCGGTTGTGTTGGGGACGGTAGTGGGTGATGGTGGCGGAGCGCAAGGTCGGGGAACCGGGTCACCGGGCACCGCGTAACCGGAACCGCGTTTTCCGTTTCGATCCGACGGCCGTTCCTCTGTTCCGGTAGCTCGGTATCTCGGTAGCTCGGTATCTCGGTATCTCGGTATCCCGGTATCCCGGTTTCCCGGTTTCCCGGTTTCCCGGTTTCCCGAAAAATGAGCAAACTCGAATCCATCTGCGTCTTCTGCGCCTCCAGCATTGGCGCTCGCCCGCTCTATGCGGAATCCGCCCGTCGCTTCGGTGAGGCGCTCGCGGCGCGCGAGATCACCCTCGTTTTCGGCGGCGGATGCGTCGGCCTCATGGGTGTGCTCGCCGACGCAACGCTCGGCGCCGGCGGACGCGCCATCGGAGTCATTCCACGCGCACTCGCCGAGCGCGAGATCGCCCATCGCGGGCTCACGACGCTTCACGTCGTCGAGACGATGCACGAGCGCAAGCAGCGCATGGCGGATCTCGCCGACGCGTTCGTCATGCTGCCGGGCGGGTTCGGAAGTTGGGACGAGTTCTGCGAGGTGGTCACCTGGGCGCAGCTCGGCTTCCATCGCAAGCCCCTTGGCGTGCTCAACGTCGCGGGCTACTACGACCCGATCCTGGAGATGGCGGATCGCGCGGTGGCCGAGGGGTTCGTGAGCGCCGTTCAGCGCGACCGGCTCATTGTCGATGATGAGGGGGAGCGGCTGCTCGACCGCCTCGCCGCCGCGCCAATGCCCAGCGAGGTGAAGTGGCTGCCCGCCGTGGCGCCCTGAGATTCAATCGAGGCGGGCCAACTCTCACTCTGCAGACCGGCCCACCGGCCCACCAGCCCTCCGTCTCCCCACCGTTCCAGCGGATTGACCCGGGGAGTGCGTTTCTCGAATATCAGGCTGGAGTGATCGGTCGCCTGATTCGCTTCACCACCTTGTCGGGATCCGCGGGGGAAACCGTGCGTCGTTCGCCCATCGTTGCCAGTGCTGCTGTGGTCGTGCTCGCGGCCGCATCGCCAATCGTCGCGCAGACGCCCGCGGGAAGTCCCGCGCCGGCGGCCGCCGCGAAGGCGATGAGTCACGAGGATCTGATGACGTTCGCCAAGACGCACGTCGCGATCGGCGTCGCGCGCGACTCGAGCGCGGTTCGGCTCGCTTCGATCAGGAACACGAAGCCCGAGTCCCAGGCGGAGCTTCGTGACAGCCTGAGGAGCCAGATCGCCGAGATCCTGCACCACAACGGGATGACCGAGGGGGATTACGAGCACAAGATCTATCTCGTGAGCGTCGACCCCGCGCTGCGAAAGGATTTCGACGCGATGGTGGCGGAGATCAGCGGCGTGCCGACTCCCGGCCTTCTTCCACCGCCACCACCGCACGTAAACGTCATTCCCCCCGCGGATCTCCCACCAGGGGCCGTTGGCACGCACATCGGCCACGTGGTCAACGCGTTCAACGACACGCCCAACGGCGATGGGCTGCTCACGGTCGCGATCAACGAGGCCAAGGTCGCGATTCAGCACGCGGGTCTGGCCGGCCGGCAGCCGAACAACCTCGACGCGATGAAGCTCCACGCCGGGCACGTTCTCAACGCGCTCGACCCGACGATCGTGCCGACGGGCCCCGGACTCGGCTACGGAATGAAGAAGGCGGCGATCGGCGCGGCGACCCACATCGAGCTTGCGGCGAAGGCGCCGGGTGCCTCGCAGAACGTGCAGACGCACGCGGCGCATATCGCGCAGGCGGCGAAGAACAGCGCGATGCGCGCGGATTCTGTCATCGCGATCGCGAAGCAGGTTCAGGCGGCGACGTCGCCCGCCGACGCGGCCGCGCTGGTCAGCCGAATGGCGTCAATGTCGGAGCAGTTGATGGCCGGATTCGACGCAAACGGCGACGGGCGCGTGACGCCCGAGGAAGGTGGCCTACAGCTGGCGCAGGACCACGTGAAGATGCTCGTCGCGGGGGAGAAGAAGCCGTAGACGGGTGGACGGGTGGACATGTGGACCGGTGGACCGGTGGACCGGTTTTGAAACCGGTCTCCCATTCGCTGATCGGTTTGCTTCGCAGGAAAAGGCCCCGTCATTGAGCGGGGCCTTCGTTTTGGAGTGATCCGCGAATTCTCGATGAACCACCGGCTACCGGCTACCGGCTACCGGCTACCGGCTACCGGCTACCGGCTACCGGCTACCGGCCCACCGGCCTCAGTCGTCGTGACTCGCTTCGTATTCCCGTTGGGCCCTGACGCGATCTGCTCCCTGTTGGGCGTCGCGGCGTTTCGCGGCTCGCATCGCGAGGTCCTTGGTCGTCTCAGACTTGACCCGCGGCATCGAGAGCAAGCGTTCGGCGTCCTCCGATTGGCACTCGGGACACTTCGGCTGCTTCGAAGACGAACCGCGCGTGAGGGCCTCGAACTCGTGCCCGCACGCGCGGCAAACGTAATCGTAAATCGGCATCGTTGGACTACGGCGGGCCCGTCAGCAGGACACGCAATGGTGCTGGTTCTTCGCGCCGAGCTTCTCGAGCAGCGCGATCGTCTCGGGCAAGGGACGTAGTCGCTGCACCGGCCCGTTCGCCATGTCCACCGTCGTATGTCCGTCTCGTGACACGGCTCGTGGATCGGCGCCGTGCGCGACGAGGTACAGGATCATCTCGTTGTCGCCGCGGGCGGCCGCCTGGTGCAGGGGCGTCATGCCGCGCGCGTCGCGCTGGTTGACGTCGGCGTGCAACTCTTCGACGAGGTACCGCATCGCCGGCATCCAGCCATCTGGCGCGTGGCGGTGAGAGTTACCAGCGAAGCCGTTGCCGTAGCCTTCGCCCGCCACCGCGTCGATTGGATAGACGCCGAGGCCGACCGGCGCCGCCTTCGCCGCGGAATCGATTGCCGGGTCGAGAATCGGCTGGGCACCGCGGCCGCCGCCGCCGCCACGACCGCCGGCGAATTGCGCGGCGCGCGTCGCCGAGTCGAACGCGGCGATGTCGCCCGGAGGAGCGCCACCACGACCCGCTCCGCCGCCACGCCCGCCGCGACCACCACGGCCGCCACCCTGCGGCGCGCGGATCGCCGGAATGTTCGGATCGGCGCCGTACTTCACCAAGAGCTTCATGGCGTCAACGTCAACCGCATACGCCGCGCGCCAGAACGCCGTCGAACCGTCGAGATACTCCAGCCCGCAGTTGGCGTTGCCGCAGTTGTTGTAGGCGAAATACCACGGCTGCGTGCCGAGTTTCGCGTTGACGTTGGCCTTCGCGTCGAGCAGCGCTTTCATCAGCTCGAGGTAGGGAGTCTTCTGGTTCTGGATCGCCTGCGGCTGTGGATAGCGCGACTTCGGCGCCCACTGCGTATTGAGCGTCGCGTAGAGCGGCGTCATGCCGACGTTGCTGGCGATGTTCGGATTCGCGCCACGCTGGACGAGGAGCATCGCGACGTCGAACTGCCCGTTGATCGTCGCGATGAGGAGCGGCGTCGTGTGATCGACGCGGCTCGTGTCATTGATGTCCGCGCCGCCGTCGAGCAGCGCGCGCGCGGCTTCGACGTTCCCTTGGCGAGCCGCGTGATGCAGCGCCGTGAAGCCGCCGACGCCGCCCACCGTTCCGTTGTAGCCCGCGACGCCGCCGTTGAGCGTGTCGACTTCTTCAGTCACCTGCGCGTTCGACGCGGGGCGCATGGCTTCGACGACGCGACCGGAGTCGATCGCGGCCTGAACCTGTTCCATCGTAAACGGACCCTTTGGCTGCGGGCCGCCTCGACCACCGCCGCCGCCGCCGCCACCGCCGCGCCGCGCAAACTGCGCGGCGTTCGGACCGGCTTCGGCGGCGGCGATCGAGTCCGCGTGAGCCTGGGCCTTGGCCGCCGCTGCGACCGAATCCTTTCGTGCCTGCGGCATGAACGCGATGAGGACCTCGTTGCGCTTCTTCGTACCGGCCTGATCGCGCGCCGCGTCTTCCTGAAGATTCATCACGTTCGACCGCGCCGCGGGATCGGCGCCCTTCGCGAGCAACACCTTGATCGCGGCTGCGCGATTATTCTCAGCGGCGAAGAAGAGCGGCGTCTGTCCCCACTCTTTCTCGCGCGCGTTCGGGTTTCCGCCTTTTTCGAGGAGCGCGGACACTGCGTCCGCATTCCCGGCCGCCGCCGCGAGGTGCACGGCGGTCGCGCCGCTTGCGTCGGGGCGATTCGGATCGGCGCCGGCGGCAAGAAGGGCCTTCACCACGGCCGCCGAGCCGCTGCGGCTCGCGAGCTCGAGCGGCGTATACGAGCCGATGCGCGTCGCGGCTTTGACGTCGGCGTGAGCGCGAAGCAGCATCGTCGTTATCGCCGAGTCGCCGTGCTCCGCCGCCCAGTGCAGCGCCGTCATGCCATCGCCTTCGGGCACGTTCACGTCGGCGCCCTGCGCGATGAGCTTCTTTACCGCCGCGGCATCGCCCTTCTGCGCGGCATCGGCGACCGCCGGCGTTCGCGCCGGCGGCATCGGGAGCGTGACCTTGCCGCGCGTGTCCTTTTGCTGCGCGA
This sequence comes from Gemmatimonadaceae bacterium, assembly GCA_036003045.1. Lineage (NCBI taxonomy): Bacteria > Pseudomonadati > Gemmatimonadota > Gemmatimonadia > Gemmatimonadales > Gemmatimonadaceae > Gemmatimonadaceae bacterium. The sequence goes on along the minus strand of DASYSS010000101.1, from coordinate 24,527 downwards.
ATGCCGATGCGCTCGCCGCACACAGCAGCGCCGCACCGAACAGGCTGACTCGTTTCATGCCGCGTCCTCCTCAGACGCTGAGTGCGAACTCGCCCGTGCTGTCGCCGAAACTGTTGTTGTTCAAGCCGAGCTTGTGCATCAAGGTGAGGAACACGTTGGCCATCGGCGTTCCGTCGGGCGCCTTGAGGTGCATCTCGCCGGCAATGCGTCCGTTGCCATGTCCGAGCAGGAGCAGTGGGCAGCGGCGGTGGTTGTGAATGTTGCCGTCGGCCATCGGCGAGCCGTACATGATCATCGTCTGATCGAGCAGGCTCTTTTCCCCGTCCATCGTGTTGGCCAGCTTGTCGAGGAAGTACGGCAGCAGGCTCACGTGGTACCGATTGATCTTGTTGAAGTCCAAGATCGCCGACTCGCGGCCGCCGTGGTGCGACGCCGGATGGAAGCCCTTGTCCGTGCCGCTCTCGGGGAACTGGCGGCTCGACGCGTCGCGGCCCGTCTTGAACGAGAACACGCGTGTCATGTCGGACTGGAACGCGAGCACCTGGAAATCGAACATCAGCTGCATGTGCTCGGCGAAGGAGTCCGGAACGCCGACCGGCGCCTCGGGCAGCTCGCGCGATTCACCACTGGAGTTGCGCGCCTCGACAGCTTGGATTCGGCGCTCGAGCTCACGAATGTCCTGCAGGTATTTGTCGAGACGCTGCTGGTCCGCAGGACCGAGCTGGCGCTTCAGAGAATTCGTCTCGCCGGTGATCCAGTCGAGAATGCTCTGATTCGCCTTGCGGCGCGTGACCCGGTCGGCGTTGTTGTTGCCCGCGCCGAACAGCAGGTCGAAGGCTGTGCGCGGATTGCGGATCATCGGCAGCGGCTCGCTGGGGCTTGCCCAGCTGATCGTGTCGGTGTACGCGCACGCGTAGTTGTAATAGCAGCCGCCGGCCTGGTCGAGGTTCTCGATGCAGAGCTGCATCGAGGGGATCGCCGAGTCGCCGCCGATGTGGCGGGCGATCAGCTGATCCATCGACGTGCCGACGTAGAGATCCGATCCCTGCGTCTGCTTCGGGTGCGACTGGGTGAGGAAGACCGCGCTCGACCTGAAGTGGTCGCCGCCGATCTCCGGGGCGTCGAACGCTTCGGCCATGCGCGTGTCGGTGTTGCTGATGATCGTGAGCGTCTTGCGCCACGGCTCGAGCGGGATGAGCGCACCGTCCGGGTTGAGCACGAAGTCTTTGCCGGTCGCGGCGGGCGCCCAGAGGTTCTTGGACGCGCCCCAGATGTTGCTGCCGGCGGCGCCGTGAACCGACTCGATGGCGACGAAGCGCGTCTTCTCGCCCGGCGCCGAGGTGACCGAGCGTTTGGTCAGCGCCCCGAGCGCCGGCACCATCGCGTCGAGGTAGGGGAGGGCGACCGCCGCTCCCAGCCCGCGCAAGAACGTCCGACGAGGCAACGCCTTTCCAGTGAGGATCTGCATGGTCCGCCTTCCCCCGAGTCGGGTTGGTTAGTGCTTGTCTTTGGTGTCGGTTGCGGCCACTGCGTCTTCCGCTCGCTTCATCCTGAATGCATCACTGCGCACGACCCCGTTCACGAACGACGAGAATCGGTAGTCGTTGGTCTCAGCTTGCTTGGCGATCGCGCGGATCGTCGGCTGGTCGAAGTCCTCGACCCGACGTCCCAACGCGTACGCCATGAGGTTCTCGGCGAACGCGCGCACCAGCGGGATCGGCCGCTTGAGCAGCGCCGTCGTCAGATCGCCCGGCGTCTGGATCGGCGTGCCGTCGTACAGATTGCCGCGCGTATCGAGAAGCATGGCGTTCTCGCGATACCGCCACTTGCCGGTGACGTCGAAGTTATCCATCGCGAGACCGATCGGGTCCATGTACTGGTGACACGTGTTGCACGTCGGATTCTTGCGATGAATCTCCATCCGCTCGCGCGTGGTGAGCGGATGACCGTCCTTCCCGGCGGCCGTTTCATCGAGCGTCGGAACGTTGGGCGGCGGGGGCGGCGGCGGCATGTCCATCAGCACTTCCATGATCCACTTGCCGCGCAGCACCGGCGACGTGCGGTCCGCGATCGACGTCTGCACGAGGTAGGCGCCCTGTCCGAAGATTCCGCGGCGGTTGCTGTCCGGATACTCGACGCGGCGGAAGTCCGAGCCGGAGACGTTTGGAATGTCGTAGTGACGGGCCAGCCGCTCGTTCACGTACGTGAAGTTCGCATTGAAGAAGTCGAGGATGCTTCGGTCGTTCCTGACGACGTCCTGGAAGAAGAGCTGCGTCTCCCGGCGCATGTCGTCGGTGAGCTGCTGGTCGTAGTCGGGGAACAGGTAGGCGTCCGGGTGAACCTTGTCGAGGTCCTGAAGCCGGAGCCACTGCGCCGCGAAGCGAGACGCCAGCGCCTCGGACTTCGGATCGGCGAGCATGCGGTGCAGCTCGCGATCGAGCGTCTTCGGGTCGGAAAGCTTTTTCTGTTCGGCGAGCTTGAGCAGCTGATCGTCCGGGATGCTTCCCCAGATGAAGAACGACAGCCGCGACGCGAGATCGATGTCGCTGATCTGGTAGTTCTGTCCCGGCGCGACGTTCGCCGGCACCGGCTCGAAGCGGAACACGAAATACGGACTCGACAGCGTTGCCTGGAGCGCCGACCGTACGCCTTCCTCGAAGCCCCCGCTCTTCGCGCCCTGCGTGTAAAACGCCATCAGGCCGTCGACGTCGTGCTTCGTCAGCGGACGGCGGTAGGCGCGCGTGCCGAGCCGGGTGACGATCTGCTCGGCGCAGGCGCGTTCAGTGAGCGTCTTCGACGGACGGCAGGAGAAGATCATGCGCCGGCTCTTCGTGTCCGACACGCCCGTGATCTTCGACGGCCCGATGACCGTCAATTCCATGATGTGCGGCGGCGTCGTCGTGCCGGCGCTCGCGTTGCCGTTCGATGCCATCGACCAGTCGTGCGGCCTGATCAGGTCTTCGTAGGGGCCGTCGGTGCGGCGAACGAACGCGGCCGACACCATCTGCTGACCCGCCTTCAACGCGATGGGATCGGTGGTATAGAGATCGGCGCCGAGCGGCGCGTCGGCCGACGCGGCGGTGCGATTCACGCCCTTCTCGTAGTGGAAGAGCGAGACGCTCTTGCCGTCCACCGAGATGTCCACGTCCTCGAGGTGCACGCCGACACCGCCCTCGATGACCATGCGGAACTGATACATCCCGTCGGCGGGAAAGACGTACTTCGTGACGATGCCGCCGCGAGTGCCGAACGGCGCGCCGTCGACGTGATCCCACGGATGCTGCGACGCGAACGGCGACGACTTGTAGGTCGTCTGCGAGAGCGCGGCGTTCTTGTCGCCGACGGCGAGGCGGCTCACGGCCGACGCGGCGTTGAGGTACGCGTCGAGCAACGTCGGCGACAGGATTTGCGCGTCGGCGATGTTGTCGAAGTTGGCGCTCTTCGTGTCGAGCGGCAGCCAATCTCCGGCGGTCACGTCGAGTCCGATCAGATCGCGCACGGCGTTTTCGTATTCCGCGCGGTTCAGCCGCTGGAACGTGCGACTGCCCGGATTCGGTTTCGCCGCGCGGTCGATGACCTGCTCGATGGTCGCGACCAGCTGCGTCAGCGTGTCACCGCCCGGACGCGGCGCGCCGGGGAGAGGCATCATCGCGGAGCGCAACTTTCGGATCATCTTTTCCGATGCGGCCCATCGCGATGGCGCGGCTGCGACGTCGTAGTGCTCTAGTGAAAGATTGCCGACCATCATCTGGTCGTTGTGGCAATCGGTGCAGTACTGGTCGACGACCGCGTTGAGTGCGCTGATCGGAATCGTCGGCGAGGGCGCGGGCTTGGCTGAGCGCGCGGCGTGCTTGGCCGGAGGTTTTACGAGAGGTCTCGTCGGGGACGCGTTGGGCCGTAAATAGTTAGGGGCTCGCGTTCCAGTCGCGGTGCCGACCGAAAAGGCCACCGCGGCGCTGACTGCCGCAACCGATGCAAACACGATCTTCATGCTCGACAATCTCCCGGGGAAGCCGGTCTGTCGTGTCAATGTTTTCGTGCGGCTACACGGACTATTTCAGGTGCGCACGCCAAGTCCTAGGGGTTGAACACCCCCGGCGTCACGATGCATACGCACCAACACTATCAAGCGTTTACGGCTCCTTGGCAACCCTTCATGAGTGATGCATTCACGGGGCCGCCGGAGCTGAAATGGAAAGAGGCGCCCGGCCAGCCGGCCAGACGCCTCTTTCCATGCATTTCTCGGGTGAATCACCCGGGGTTTCCGATCAACCGCCGCCGGTGCAGTAGGTGCATCCCTTTTGCTGTGCCCGGTTCACTCCCCAGGTCCCCGACGGGATGAGGGGGATTCCCGGAACCAAGTTGGCCGCCCATTCCTTCGCGGCCGCTTCCTTTGACACCTTGGCGTTGGCGGCAAACTCGCCGCTCAGGAACTGCAGCGCGACGTTGCAGGCGCCGAAGATCGTGCCCTTGGCCATGAGCTTGTCGATCGCGATGTCGTCGATTGGCAGCGTGCCGGGCTTCGCCTTGTACATGACGTTCTTGACCGCGGGCGCCTTCGTCGCGGGGTCGTTGAACTTGATCCCCTCGCCGATCTTGTATTTCGCCCACATCGCGTCGTTCAACGCGAAGGGCATCGCGAAATGGCGCAGCACCATGACCGTGCCGATCTGCGCCGGCGGCGGCTGCACCAGCCCGAACGACCACACGAACGCAAACGGGAACCCTTCGTTCGGCTGGTAGGCATCGACGAGCTGTCTGTGCGTGCCCTTCAGATTGTCGAGCCAATGCTCGCCGTCCGGTGCGCCGTTGGCGCGAGCCTGGGCCCATGCCTCCCACGGATCGATCGCCGCGGCCATCGAGAGGCCGGCTGCTCCGACGGCGATCTTGCCGAGAAATGCGCGGCGGCCCTGCTCCAGCTCAGTTGGTGGACGATCGTTCATGCTTCCTCCCCGGCGCGTTCGCGCCGTTCTGGTGGGTAGCTCGTTCAGGACTTCAGTACCAACGCGAAATCATCCGCCCTGCGGACAACAAAATCGCGCGCACCGCGTATCACGCCGGTTTCAGCTCGCGGTACCACGCCTCAAAGGCACGTTGATAGAAGACTTTGTTGAAGAGCGTCCACTCACCGAGCGACGCCGGGAGCGAGAATTTGGCTCCGAGATCGACGGGCGAGGTCCCGGCCGCGAGTCCCGCCCGCGCCGCTTTCTCGACCTCGTCGAGCATCGCCACATACCGGTCGAACTCCGCGGCACGTCCGAGCGGACCGTGGCCCGGGACGTACAGCGTGTCGCGCGTACGCCGGAGCGCTCGCACCGATGCCGCAAGCTTCGTTGGAATCGCGTCGACGAAGTTCGGAAACATGGCGTTCCAGAACAAATCGCCAGCAAAAACGATCGAAGGCTCGTCGAGTTCCAACGAAATGTCACTTTCCGTGTGGCCAAGCCGAGGAATCACCCGAACCGACCGCCCGCCGAGATCCAATGTCGTCGGTTCGGTGGCGGTGATCACCACCGAGTCGCGAACCGCCGCTACGCGCGACGTGTCCTCGGGTTTGTTGCGCTCGATGACCAAGTCGCGAGTGCGCGCCGTGGAGCGGACGACCGGGTGGTCGCCCCCGGCGAGATAGCCCGCGACTCCATTCGCGTGGTCCGCGTGATAGTGCGTGAGGACGACGTGCGTCGGCCAACGACCCGTGAGCTCGCGCGCCTTGCCGGCCAACCATTGCGCGCCGGCGGGGCGGTTGAATCCTTCGATTGCCAACACCGCGTCCTTTCCGACGATGATTCCGCCGTTGGAGACCGTCGTGCTGTCTCCGTTGAGCGGAGTCGACACGAGAGCCCAGACGCCGTCGGAGATTCGCTCGAGGTTTCCGAACGGCTCTCGCGCCACGACGCGTCCCACCGGGGCCGACCAGAGCGTGCGCGCCGCTGTCGGCATGACGGTCGCCGCGAGCGCGAGGTGCGCCGCGCACGAGCTCGATTGCACGAGAAACTCTCGGCGACTGACAGTCGACTCTGCCATACTCGGGGATTGTGACGAAGAGGCGACCGGATCTGCGTCGTTCGGGCAATTGCCCGCGAATGGAATTCTCGCAAGTCCAGGCGCGATGAGCAACTGACGCTAGCGCACTCGACCGGAGCTTCGGGTCAGCCGTGGGCCGTGAGGCGTGCGACTTGCCTTCCCACCTGGCGTGTTTTTCAGCTCACGTCAGCGACAGGGAGAGTCTCAATGACGCGACACATCGCAATCACACTGGCCGCGGCGCTCGTCGCGGGAGCGTGCGCATCCGGGACACGCGTCGAGTCCGCCGGCGAAATCGCGCCTGCCACTCCGATGAACGGCGCCGTGCTTCCTTCCGGTACGACGATGCGAGTTCGACTGAACGAGTCGGTTGGAACGCGTTCCAGCCACGAGGGGGATCAATTCAGTGCGACGGTGACTGAAGCCGTTCGCGCGTCGAACGGCGTCGACGCGGTTCCTGTAGGCTCGATGCTCTTCGGCCATGTCACGGGCTTGCATTCGGCGAACCTGCCGGGAGAACAGTCCGTGATTCGACTCGCGTTCGATAGTGTCCGCATCCGAGGAACGTCGTATCCGTTCGACGGACAGATCGCGGACGTCAAGGTGAGCAGCGAGCAAACGGATCCGACGAAGGCGTCCGTCGCGAAGGAAGCCGGCGTTGGCGCGATCGCGGGTGCGGCGCTCGGCGCGATCATCGGGGGCGCTGAGCTGTCGAAAATCATCACCGGCGGTCTGCTGGGCGCGGCCGCGGGTACGGTCATCTCGCTCGGTACGGGCTCGACCCAATCCGTGATTCCGGAAGGCACACGCATGACCGTGCGCTCGATGGATACGGTCCGCTTGCGTTAGGGCGCTTTCGGCGCTTTCCAACTTCCGGAATCGGGCAACACCGGCGCGACGTTTACCAACGTTGCCCGCGGAGCCATCGACGGGACGCCACGGATGAACGTGACGAGTCCGTCGATCGGCGCGCGGATCTCCCCGGTCGGACGGCCGAGATAGTCGGTCGTCCGGCCGACCACTTGTCCCTTCGTCACGCGAACGTCGCGCGCGACACCGGGGAAGAAGACTCCCGCACTATCCGCCGCGACGCGTGCGCCCGCGCCCGCGAGCCAGGTGACGTGCTTGAGGGGTGTGGCGCGCCGCTCGATCATGCGGAGCGCGCCGAGCACGTTCAGCGAACCGTCCACGAGCGAAGTGAGATCGGCGTTGGCGACGATTCCGCTGCGCCCCGCTTCAGCGACCAGCACGGTCTTGCCGCGGACGAGCGCCTGTCCGGAAAGCGACCGACCGGCGGTCGGCGCTGACGGATCGACGTCGGTGACGATGATGTGGTCGAGCCCGAACGCAAGCGCGAGTCGGAGTCCCGCCGAGTCCTGTGCGGCGCGTCCACCGCGAAACCAATAGCTGTAGGGGCGCAGATCCTCGTCGAGGTCGCCGCCGTGGAGGTCCACCACGACGTCGGCCGGGGCCACGATCTGCTCCGTCACGGCCGCGAGCGCGCGCTGCGTCTGAGTGCCGTTCGCGTCGCCGGGATACGACGCGTTCATGCCTTTCCGGTCGATCGGGTTGATGTGCGGCGTCATCATCCGGAACGAGTACACGTTCAGCAGCGGCGCCACGATCACCGTTCCCGCCAACTGCGTCGCAGGAATTCGGCCGATCAACTTCTGCATCGCGATGATCGACGTGTACTCGGTGCCGTGGCTTCCGGCGACGAACGCGACGACCGGACCGTCGCGCGTTCCGCGAATCACGGCGACGGGGATCGACAGCGCGGAGTCCGATCCGGCGGGAATCGAGATCGCGCCGTACGCCGTCCGTCCGGGCGCGGCTGTCGCCGACCCGACGGTGAATGATGAGGGCTGCTGCGCTATTGCCGGCACGGCGAACGACAGGAGCGTCTCGACGCGAACGATGATTCTCGATGCAGTACGCATTGCCGGACTCCGCGACGAGGTGGGAGAGGGAACGACAATCATACCACACGACGACGGCGCTGTCTCGGCGCCCCCTCCCCGAAAACGAAAACGCCCCCGACGGCGAGGTCGGAGGCGTTCTCGCAGCAGAGAGAGACTATTTGACCTCGAACTCGCGCACCATTCCGTGCTCGACGTGCGGCTTGCCGTCCTTCATGTCGCTGATGAAGCACAGCATGACGTACTTGCCCGGGGTCAGGTTCGCCGTGAAGTACGAGACCTGCTTCGGAAGACCGGCCGACACGCCGCCGATCAGATCCGCCGGCGGCGGACCGGCCGGAGGATTCGGGCCCATCGCGGCGGTCATGAAGTCGCCGACGTCCTTCATCGTCTTGCCTGGTGCGTAGCGAAGGATCTCGATCTCGTGAGGCTGTGGACCCGCGTTCGTCACCTTGAACGTGTGCATGCCCGCGGTGGTGAGCGGGCCGGTCGCGTCGAACTTGTAGTCGGCGAGCGCAATCGTGACGTCGGCGGTCGGTTCAGCCGCGGGCGTGGCCGTCGCCGCGGTGACCTTGAGCGCGCGCACCATGCCCTTGTCGAAGTGGGCGACGTGGCTTGGAATGTCGACGAGACAGATGAGAGCGTAGTTGCCCGGCTCGAGATTGACGATGGCATCACTCTCGGCGCCCGGGTTCGGCGCGTTCGGGCCGGCGACGAGCGTCAGCCACGCGGGCGGCGGTCCCTTGCGGGCGAGGACCGCGTCCATCGCGGTCACCACGTCGGCCGTCGTCTTGCCGCTGTCGATGCGCACGAGTTGCAAGTGATGGATTCCCGGCCCGTCGTTCATGAGATGGAACGTCGTCCATCCCGCGTTCACCGAGTCCGGCGCGTCGAACGCGAAGTCTTTCGTGTGCACGACGGCGACGTGGGTCACCGGGTCGTACGACGCTTTCGATGCAGCGGCAGCGCCGGTTTGCGCCACGGGCGCGGAATCGGCCTTGGCGGCCTCCTTCTGGCTACACGCGCAGAGCGCGATTGCGGCGGCGGCGCCGATCGAGCCTAGCATTCGGTGCATCTGTTCCTCTCTGCTACCGGTGGGGGGGAAACGCCCTGAACCGTTTTGCAGCTCAGGGGGCCGTGAATGTAGCGCTTCGCCGCGTGTCGTGCGACGCTCTGGACGAAAGAAGAACATCGTCGGACATTGGGCGTCCATGTCCGACGATCGCCCGTGGTACCGCGAGCCAGAGACCTTCGTCGCCATCTCGGCGCTCATCGTCAGCCTGTCGGCGCTCGCCGTCGGCGTCTACGAGGCATCGCTTCAGCGGGCGCACGATCGCGCCGAGGTGTGGCCGAATCTCGAGGTCGGGACGTTCACCAGCGGCGAGGGCGCAAAGATCTTCGTGCACAACACGGGGCTCGGTCCAGCCGTCGTCGAGGCAATCGCGGTGACCGTAGATGACAAACCGTTGGGCGACTGGCGCGGGGTCCTTCAGGTACTGCTCGGCGATTCGTCCCGCGCTTTCGGCAACACCAGCTTGTTCGACCACGGCGTGCGTCCCGGCGACAATGTCGAATTGCTCGGACTCCCTACCGCGTCGCTCCCGACTCCCTTCTGGGAACAGATCGGGCGTGTCAAGCTCCGAATCTGTTATCGATCGGTCTTCGATGAGCGCTGGGTCGTCGATGCAAGACTCGGTATCGCGAGTCACCGCACCCCAGTGTCCGCGTGCCCCGCGCAAAGGGCCGGGGACGACTTCTAGGCGCCTGAAAGGGCGTGCGGAGAGGTGCCCAGGCTTGCCCGCGCCCGGTGCCTCGTTCAGAATGACTGGCGCGTCACGCGCGGCACCATCTCTCAACAACGCAGAGGCACGTATGCGTCGTCCCACCGGATTCGCGGCATCCGCCGCGCTCATTGGATTTCTCGCGCTCACGATCGTCTCGGCGGCGGCGGCGCAGCGCGGGCGCGGCGGCGACTCGACCGCGGGACGCGGGCTTCCCCTCGCTCCGACACACCAGCTCAAGTTCACGACGGACGAAGGGACCTGGCTCTCGCTCGACCTCTCGCCCGACGGTAACACGATCGTCTTCGAGCTGCTCGGCGACCTGTACACGCTTCCCGTCGCCGGCGGCAAGGCGACGCGGATCACGAGCGGTCAGGCGTACGACGCGATGCCGCACTATTCGCCGGACGGCAAGGAAGTCGTCTTCGTCAGCGACCGCTCCGGATCGGACAACGTCTGGTTGGCCAACGCCGACGGCACGAGTCCTCGTCAGATCACGCGCGACAACGCCAACACGCATTTCCAATCGCCGACCTTCACGCCCGACGGCAAGTACATCATCGTCTCGCAAGGGAACGATCTGCACATGTACTTCGCGCACGGCGGCACCGGCGGATTCCGACTCACGGGTGACTCGACGGCCGGCCGTGGCGGCGCCGCCCCAGCGGGCGGCGGGCGTGGTGGCGCCGCGCCGAACGTGTTCCTCGGTCCGACGGTGACGAAGGACGGGCGGTACGTCTACACCGCCATGCGAAACAGCACGGGCGGCGGCTACAACCAGACGGCGCTTGGTTGGCAGATCGGCGTGCTCGATCGCGAGACGGGCCGAGTGTTCACGAAGACGAACGAAGTCGGCAGCGGGATGCGTCCCGAGCTGAGCCCCGACGGACGCTGGCTCGCGTTCGCGACGCGCGTCGGCGCCGAGGAAGCGCTCATGCTCAAGGAGCTCGCCACCGGCGACGAACACATTCTGCTTCCGAAGGTGCAGCGCGACGACCAGGAGTCGCGGCCGAATCGCGACGTCTTCCCGACCTACGCGTTCACGCCCGACTCGAAGTCGATCGTCATCGGACATCACGGCCACTTCTGGCGCGCCGACGTGGCGACCGGCAAGGAAACGATGATCCCGTTCACCGCCGACATCGACATGATGATCGCCGGGCCGGATCACTTTCAGTACGCGTACAGCGACACGAGCATGACCGTGCGGCAGATCCGCGACGTGAAGCCGTCGCCCGACGGCAAACGCCTCGCGTTCGTCGCGCTCGACCGCGTTTGGACGATGGATTTGCCGAGCGGCACGCCGAAGCGCCTGACCGCGGACGAGGGGCTGGGACAGTTCCAGCCCGCGTGGTCGCCCGATGGACAGTACATCGCCTACGTCACGTGGAACGACGTCGACGGCGGCACGGTGTCGCGGGTGCGCGCCGACGGCAGCGGGCGCCCAGAAAAGCTGACGGGCAAGCCGGCGTACTACGAAAAGCCCTCCTATTCGAACGACGGCCAACGCATCGTCGTCGGCCGCGGTCCGCGCAACATGCACAAGGATCTGCGAGAGGATGAGCGTCCGCCCGCGGCAGCGGTCGGCGTCGAGCTCGTCTGGCTCCCAGGCAGCGGGGGCAACGAAACTGTGATCGCGCCGATCTCCAACTTCGGCCGGCCGCATTTCGTGAAGTCGGATCCGGATCACGTGTATTTCGCCGAAGGCACGCAGCTCGTATCGATGCGGTGGGACGGCACGGATCAGAAAACGATTCTACGTTCGGCCGGTGGCGGCGGGCGTGGAGGTGGTGGTGGCGGCGGCGCCGGCGAGATGATGTTGTCGCCCGACGGCAGCAAAGTGCTCGTTCAGGTGACGGATCAAGGCGGGCCGCGCGTCTATCTCATTGAAGACGTGCCGAAAGCGCCGAACGGCGCCGCGATCAACGCGACCAACCCGGCGCAGTCCGAAGTGCCGGTCCGCAAGGTGACGGGGATCGGCGGCGAGTTCGCCACGTGGGCCGGCGACAGCCATCACATCTACTACGCGCTCGGGCATTCGCTCTTCACCTACGACTTGAACGCCGCCGACGCGGCCGTTCGGGATTCGACGACGCAGGCGGCGGCACGACTCGCCCAAGCGGACAGCGCCGGTGGCGCCGGGCCGGCAGGCGGCGGCCGTGGCGGACGCGGAGGAGCGGCCGCGCGACCGATTTACGAGGCGACGCGGTTCGACGTGGCCATCACCGTCAAGAAAGATCGGCCGGCGGGCACGGTCGTTCTCCGCGGCGCTCGCATCCTCACGATGAAGGGGAGTGAGGTCATTCAGAAGGGCGACATCGTCGTGAAGGACAACCGCATCGTCGCCGTCGGGCCGCAGGGGAAAGTGCAGATCCCGTCGGGGGCGAAGGAGTTCGACGTGTCGGGCAAGACCATCATGCCCGGGTACGTGGACGTCCACGCGCACATCTGGCCGGCGTTCAACATCCATCGGTCGCAGCCGTGGGAGTATCTCATCAATCTCGCGTACGGCGTGACGACGACGCGCGATCCGCAGACGTCCACCACCGACGTCCTGTCCTACAGCGACATGGTGGAGGCCGGCGAGTTCATCGGGCCGCGCATCTACGCGACCGGACCGGGCGTCTTTCAGCAGACGAACATCCGCACGATCGAAGACGCCCGCGACGTTTTGAAGAAGTACTCGGAGTTCTACAATACCGAAACCATCAAGCAGTACATGACGGGCGATCGCCGGACTCGTCAGCTGGTCATCATGGCGGCGCGAGAGCAAGGGCTTATGCCGACGCTCGAGGGCGGCCTGGACTTCAAGAAGAACATGACCGAAGCGATGGACGGGTACATGGGGATCGAGCACACGCTGCCGATCGCCCCGCTGTACAAGGACGTCCTGACGCTCCTCAAAGAGTCGGGCACGACGTGGACGCCGACGCTCATCGTTCAATACGGCGGCCCGTGGGCCGAGAACTATTGGTACGAGCACTCGGACGTCGTCGGCGACCAGAAGCTTCGCCGCTACACTCCGAACGACGAAGTCGAGCGCAAGACCGAGCGCCGGCCGGGATGGTGGGCGCCATCGCAGTGGTCGTTCCAGCTCTTCGCCGAGCAGGCCGCGAAAGTGGTCGCGGCCGGTGGCCGAGTCGGCATGGGCAGCCACGGCCAGCTTCAGGGACTCGGCGCGCAGTGGGAGATCTGGAACATCGCGTCGGGCGGCATGCCGCGGTACGACGTTCTGCGTGAAGCGACGATCGTCGGCGCCGAAGCCATCGGGCACGAGAAGGACGTCGGCTCGCTCGAGGCCGGGAAGCTCGCCGACCTGCAAGTGCTCGACAAGAATCCGCTCGACGACATCAAGAACACGAACACGATCAAATACGTCATGAAGAACGGCCGCATGTACGACGCCAACACGATGGCGGAGGTGTGGCCGCGGCAGAAGCAGATCGCGCACCTGTGGTGGTGGCCATCCAACGCGCCCGGGAACAATCAGGACAAGCACTAGACGCGCGGCACGAACGATCGCGGCCCACCGAGTTCTGCCTCGGTGGGCCGCTTTCTTTTCGGGTGAACCGTCTTCAGTCCGCGCGCAGCGCGAGGTTCGGATCGATCCGCGTCGCGCGCAGCGCGGGCACATACGTCGCCAGGAGCGTCACGACGACGACGATCGCCGCGGCGGCCCCGTAGATCGCCGGGCTGGTCGCGCTCACGCCGTAGAGCAGCGAGGCGACGAGGGTACTCAGGACCCGCGCGGTCACCACGCCGAGGAGCACGCCGATCGCCGTCACGCGCAGCCCTTCACCGAGGACGAGCCGAATCACGTCTTGTCGCTGAGCGCCGAGGGCCACACGCACGCCGATCTCGCGGCGACGCTGGTTGACGCTGAGCGCGATCACGCCGTACAGGCCGACCATCGCCAGCAGCAGTGCCGCGCCGGCGAAGATGCCGATCAGCGTCATACTGAATCGCCGGCGGGCCAGCGATTCCGCCACCACGGCTGTCATCGGCCGAGGACTCGAGACGGCGAGCTTCGGGTCGATCTCGCGGACCGCCGTCTTGAGCAGCGAGAGCATCGTCGCGTCGTCGCCGGTGCCGCGGAGCACGATTTTCAGCCCCGGATAGGACATCTGCTGCTGCGGGACGTACGCCTCCGGCGTAGCTGGCGCATCGAGCGACCCATACTGCACGTCGTCGACGACGCCGACGATCGTGCGCGGCTCGCGCACGAAGTCGAAGTACGGGATGATTTGCCGGCCGATGGCCGCGCCGGCGAAATACTTCCTGGCGAATTCGCGGTTCACGACCGCGACACGCGCCCCTCCGCGCACGTCGGTCGCGTCGAACACACGGCCAGAGACGACCTTGATGCCCATGGCGCGGAAGTACTCGCCTTGCGTGACGAAGTACTCCGTGTGCGGCGCCTGCCCCGGCTCGGGCGTCGGCTGTCCCACAATCGCGAAGCCGCCCCCTTCGGCGGCGTCGGACAACGGCAGTCCGCTGATCGCTCCCGAGGCCTGGATGGCCGGAGTCTTGGCGAGCCGCTCGTCGAGCTGGCCGAAGAAGCGCGCCCATGCCGCCGCGTCTTTGACCGGATCGAAGCGGGCCCCGATGGGAAGCGTGATGCTCGCCGTAAACCGCCCATCCGCGCGGAAGCCCGGGTCGACGCGTTGGAGACGCGCGAAGCTCGTGGCCAACAGCGCCGCGCCGATGATCAATACGAGCGACAGCGAGACCTCGGCGACGACGAGCGCGCGACGTCCGAAGCGAGTCGCTCGGCCGCCCGTGGCCCGGGCGCCGGGATCGCGAAGCGTTTCGGCGACGCGATTCCAGCGAACCTGCGTGCTGGCGGCGAGCCCGAACGCCGCGCCGATCGCGATCGCGAGCAACGCCGCCACGCCGGCGATGCGCCAATCGATGCCAACATCGTCGGCCCGAGGCATCGAACCCGGCACGAGCGCCAGCATCGCCCGTGTCGCCCAGATGGAAAGCACCACGCCGAGGGCGGAGCCCGCCGCGGCCAGCAGCACGTTTTCGGTGATCAGCTGCGCCGCGATACGCGACCGACGCGCGCCGAGCGTCGTGCGCAGCGCGAATTCGCGGCTGCGCGCCCCCGTGCGCGCCAGCAGCAGGTTCGCCACGTTCGCGCAGGCGATGAACAGCAGGAACGCGACGGCCGACATCAGCAGGTAGAGGCCGCCGCGGATGTGCGTCGCCGCCTGATCCTTCAACGTGACGAGGTTGTAATCCAGCTTCAGCTTCGGCGCGTTCACCTTGAGAAATTGCTGAAGCGCCGACGATAACTCGCCGTGGGCGCGGGCCAGCGACGCGCCGGGCCGAAGGCGTGCGATCGCCGAGGTGTTCATCGCGCCGTAGAAGGTGCGATCGCTCGCCGAGAGCTGGAGCGGTGTCCAGATGTCGGTGCGCAATCCGAATTGAAGCGGCGTCGGCAGCTCGGCCCCGCGAGGAAACGCGAAGTCCGCCGGCATGACGCCGAGAATCTTGTACGGCGTTCCGCCGAGCTCGATCGAGCGTCCGACCACCCCGGCGTCGCCGCCGAACCGCCGCTGCCACAGCGCGTGGCTGATGATAGCCACGGGCGCCGCGCCGGAATCGCCGTCCGGCGCCGTGAAGTCGTGTCCGAGCGCCGGTCGGACGCCCAGCACCCCGAACAGCGATGGCGTCACCCGCGCGCCGGAGACCTGCTCGACGTCGCCGGAACCCCCGCCCGTGAGCGTGAACGGCCACGAGCGAAACGCGGCGATC
Source organism: Gemmatimonadaceae bacterium (assembly GCA_036003045.1). Lineage (NCBI taxonomy): Bacteria > Pseudomonadati > Gemmatimonadota > Gemmatimonadia > Gemmatimonadales > Gemmatimonadaceae > Gemmatimonadaceae bacterium. Next base: position 9,043 of record DASYSS010000101.1, on the reverse strand, counting down.
GACGCGAACGACGCGCGGCCCGTTCGCTCGGCGTCGGAGTAGAAGCCGGTGGACAGCGGCAGTTGATCCGCGGGGCCCGCCGTACTCTGTGAGAGCCACACCATCGCCAGGCGGCCGGGGTCCGCGTAAGGCAGGGGGCGAAGCAACACGCCGTCGACGACGGTGAACACCGACGTCGCCGCGCCGATGCCGAGGGCCAGCGTCGCCAACGCCGCCAGCGTGAACCCGCGGTTCTTGCGGAGCGTCCTCGCGGCGAAGACGACGTCGCGACCCAGCTCGCGCAGTGAGTCCCGTCGCTCGCGCGAATTCACGTGCACGACGCGCGCGACGCTCAGCTCGGCGTCGATCATCTCCACATTGCCAAACGCGCGGGCGGCAGCATCGCGCGCCTCGGCCTCAGGCATGCCGCGCTCCATGAATTCCCGCGCTCGCATCTCGAGATGAAACTGCAGTTCGTCGCGCACGTCGCGCGCGGGCTCGGACTTTCGGAAGATTCGTTTCATCGATTCTCCGCTACGCCGACGCGGCGTCGATCGCCCGTGAGACGGCCGCCGAGAATTTCGACCAGCGCTTCGATTCCGCGCGGAGGTGCGCGCGGCCCGTGGGCGTCAGCTTGTAGTATTTGGCTTCGCGCCCCGTCTCGGAGACGCCCCATTCCTCTTCGAGGAGGCCCTTGCGCTCGAGCCGGTGCAGCGCGGGATACAGAGCGCCCTCCTGCACGATGACGCCCTCCGAGGTCGTCTCGCGAATCCAGCGCCCGATGGCGTAGCCGTGGCGCGGGCCCCAGCACACCGCTTTGAGGATGAGGATGTCGAGCGTGCCAGTGAACAGATCGGAACCGGCCATGTGAGTCGCTCCGGGTCGAAGGCCTTGTTCACTGAGGTATACGCCCGGGGGCATACCTATGTCAACTAGGTGTGGCCAGGAAGGAGGTCGCAGTACGCGAAACGGCCGTCGCGGACGACGACCTCGCCGAGCGTGTACGAAACCGGCGATGAGAATCCCGGGCCGTTCGAGACGAACGTGTGGAATTCGCCTCGCTCGCCGCACGGATCGACGGTGACGGGCAAATCCTCGAGCAGGGCGCGATCGAACGAGCGGCCGGCGAACGATGCGTCGAGCTGCGTCGTGTCCACACACACGAGACGCGCCTCGAAGCCGCGGTCGATGAACTCCTCGGCCAAGTCGCGCGTCGGCCGGCCCCAGAGTGGAAACGACGGACTGAATCCGAGAAGGCCGAGCCGATCCTCGCGGTACCGCCGCACGTCCTCGAGAAAGAGATCGCCGTACGCGACCGTCGTGAGCGTGGGATGTGTCTGTCGGAGCGTGTCGAGCGCGTACGACACCGCGTGGTCGTACAGCTCGTTCGAGCTGTTCGGCTGGAGCACGATCTCTTGGAGGGGAATGCCCGCTGAGCGCGCCTGAGCGCGGAGCAAGGTCCGCCTCACGCCGTGGATGCTGATGCGGTCGTAGCCGAGCGTGACCGACGTCAGCAACGCCACGACGTGCACCGACGGGTCGGCGCGAAGCGCGGCGAGCGTGAGGGCGCTGTCCTTGCCGCCGCTCCAACTGAGCGCGATGGGTTTTGGCGAGTCGTCTGTGGTCACGGCAAAAATTTACGCGGCGCGCCTCTCGCGCCCGATGGAGAGGGCGCGTTCATAGGCGTAGATTGGCGTGGTCGTCATCCGGATTCGTCACGTGCGCCATCGGTTGGGAATTGAGGCAGGGGGAATTGGAATCGTAGTCGCCGGGCTGGCGGCCGGCGGCCGGCAGGCCGCGGCGCAAGATTCGCTGCCGCGGAAGCTGCCTCCGGTCGTCACCGTCACGCGCGACGTCGGCCGATCGCCGCTGGATTTGCCGTACGGCATCGCGAACCTGCGACCCGACTCGCTGGCGCCGGGACAGGCTCACCTGAACGTCGACCAAACGCTGTCGTTTCTCCCCGGCGTCACGATTGCGAATCGGACGAATCCATCCCAGGACACGCGCATTTCGGTGCGGGGGTTCGGCGCGCGCTCGCAATTCGGCGCGCGCAGCATTCGCCTTCTTCGCGACGGCATGCCGCTCACGCTTCCCGACGGTCAGACGCCGATCGACTACCTCGATCTCGAGTCGGTCGAGCGCGTCGAAGTCATTCGGGGCGCGGCGGCGGCGCTGTACGGAAACGCCGCCGGCGGCGTCATCGATTTGCGCTCGGGCCCGCCCCCTGATGCGCCGTTCGCCGCGCAGCTGCGCTCGTGGCGCGGTAGCTCGGGACTGCGGCGCTATACGGGTCTCTTTGGCGGTGAAGCCGGCGCGATGATGTACCAAGGCAACATCGGGCGGACCGAGAGCGACGGCTATCGCGACTTCTCGCAGCAGCGGCTCACCAACGCTTTCATTCATTCGACGACGCAACTCGGAAGCACTGAGCTCGGCTTTACCGGAATGGGGCTGGACATGCCGGTGGCGCAAAACCCCGGCGCGCTCACCCGCGCGCAGGCGGACAGCGCGCCCGAACAGGCGGATGCGCAGTCGATTCTCAAGAAAGCACGCAAGGCCGTTCACCAAGTGCAGCTCGGCATCTCGGCGCGACGGCCGATCGCCGGCGACGGCGAGCTCACGGGTCAGATCTACGGTGGAACGCGTGCGCTCTACAATCCGCAGACGTTTGCCATCGTGCGCGTCGACCGGCATCAACAGGGCGCGGGCGCGCGACTCACGCTCCCGTGGCGCATCGACTCCGTCGAGAACCGATTCAGCGTCGGCGTCGACGCGCAGTGGCTCAGCGATCTTCGAAAGAATTGGGCGAACTGCAACGGCGTGACGACCGCCAACGCGACGTGCCCGGCGCTGCCGGTCGAGAAGGGAACGATCTCGCTCGACCAGCGAGAACGTGTGTCGAGCGTTGGACCGTACGTTCGCGACGAAGTGGAGCTCGGCCGCTTCCGCGGCAGCGCCGGAGTGCGAGCGGATCGAGTGCGTTTCGACCTCACCGATCACTATTTCGGAGATGGGCGCAACGACTCCGGTGACCGCACGATGAGGGCGGTCAGCCCGATGCTCGGCGCGGCGTGGAGGTTCTCGCCGGTCCATTCGGTCTATGCGAGCATGGGATCCGCCTTCGAGACGCCCACCACGACGGAGCTCGGGAACCAGGCCGACGGCACCGCGGGGCTCAACCGCGATCTGAAGCCGCAATTCTCGACCACGTACGAGGTCGGCGCGAAGGGGCTTGGCTTCGGCCGAGTTCAGTACGATGCGTCGCTGTTCGACACCGAGGTTCGCGACGAATTGATTCCGTTTCAGATTCCGGGTGGCAATGGCCGCACCTACTACCGCAACGCCGGCCGCACCCGCCGCGAAGGCGCAGAGCTCGAGCTGCTCACCGACGTCGGGCCGGTCACGCTGACCGGCGCGTACGCCTATTCACATTTCCGCTTTCGCAATTTCGTGAACGGCGGCGTTCAGTTCGCTGGAAAGACGATTCCGGGAATTCCGGAGCAGCAATGGCAAGCGGCCGCGACCTGGCACGTGCCGCGCGCCTTCGTGGTAGCCGACGTGCAATCCAAGAGCCAGGTGTTCGTGAACGATGCCAACGCCGCCGCGGCGCCTTCGTTCACGGTCGTCGACGCGCGCGTCGTCGGCATGGCGGCGTTCGGAAAACCATGGCTCTCTCCCGTCGTCGGAGTGCAGAACCTGTTCGACCGGAAGTACATCGGGTCCGTCGCCATCAACGCGACGGGAGCGTCGCTCGCCGCGACGAAGTTCTACGAACCCTCGCCGCGACGAACCTTCATCATCGGGCTGAGCGCCGCAACGAATCCGTGGTAGCGGTGGCGGGCGGCACGTACCACAGGCGCATCGACGGTCCGATGCGCGCCACCGCCGGGTAGTCGAGCAGCCAGTCGTACGCGCGGCCGACCCACTCGCCGGCGAGGTACGTTTCGCTCGCCGCGATCCAACCAGTCGGGCGCTCGTGAAGTCCGAGCTCGCGCGCGTTGGGAACGCCGGCCGCCGAGATGTCGGCGGTCCCGAAGTACGCGACGCGTACGGTGTCGCGAATGCCCCGAGCCACGATCGTGTCGCGCAGTCGATACAGGTCCTGACCCCAATCCAGGTTGCTGTCCACCAGCACGTGCTCGGGATGATCGCCCGCCAGCGCGTTGAAGTACGACAGGTGGTCCGGATGCGCGCGCACGACGATGAGCAGTGACCACGCGAGCAGCGCGCCGACCATCGCCCGCCCTCGAGCAGCGCGCGCCGCGCGGTCCGACCACAGGCGAATCGCGCCCTGTGCGGCCACGATCGCGAGCAACGGGTACATGGGGAGGATGAGCCGGACGCCGAGGTCCACGCGTACCGTGGTGCTGATGGCCAGCATCGCGAGCGCCGCGGCGACTGGAACCGCCGTTCGCCAATCGCGACGCGCCTTGGCGTCCGCCAGCGCGACGGCGGCGCCCACGATGGACAACAGCAACAGCGGGATCGGCGTTTTCACCGCGAGCGCCACGGGGAAGTAGTACCACCAACCGCGATTCGCCGGTGTGCCGAGCAAAAAGCTCGGATGTCCCGAACTGCCGTGCAGTAGGAACGTGTCCACGCCGGCGAGGAACGCCGGCGCCGGAACACTCGCGCCGCCCGGATGCATCGGCCCGATCGCGAACCGATAGATCGCCCAGATCACCAAGAGGAAGACCGCCGCGCTCGCGCCCACTTGAGCAAGCGCGCTCGGCGCGCCGCGGGCTTTGTCGATCGTCGCGCGCCGTGTGACCCACGCGTAGAGCGCGTAGCACACCACGAGCGCCCCTCCCACGAACGCGAGCGCCGAGAGCCGGCTACCCACGGCGAGCGCGGCGCCCACGCCAAAGGCGAGGGCGCGCGGCATCGTCGGCGACTCCACCCATCGCACCGCCAAGAAAAGCGCGAGCGTGGTCGTCGCGGCACACGCGATGTCGGTCGTCGCCAGGCCGGCGTGCGCGAGCACATTGGGATTCGTGACGAGAAGCAGCGTCGCGATCGCGGCTCCGGCGTCGCCGAGGAGGCTCCTCGCCCAGAACCAGACGACGAGCGTTAGAAGGACGAAGAACACCAACTCGCCGTGTCGCGCGCTCGCCAGCATGTCCGAGTAGCGCGCGCCCGACCCGAGGATCTTCGCGCCCTCGTCGTAGACGGCGGGGTCGTTGGTGGACCGAACGCCGCGAACGTACGGTCCGAGCGCCGCGGCGATTCGGCCGAGCGGCGGGTGTTGCAGGTCGTACGAATATTCGCCTGTCGTCAACCACTGCATTCCGGCCGCGAGATGCGCCGGCTCGTCGACGGTGCCGCTGAACACGCGCGCCGTGGACGCGACGGCGATCGTCGCGGCGAGGATCATCGTCCACGACAAGGCGGTCCAGTTCCGAGAGGTCGACGGCTTTGCGATCGCGCTCATTCTGCTTGAGAGGACGATTCACCGGCCCTACGTTTCACCGGCCCGCCCACCCCTGCCCGACGCATGGATTCAGAGACGATCGAGATTCGCTCGCTCGACGGGCCAGACGAGTATCAGGCGTGCGTCGAGCTTCAGTGTGAGACGTGGGGTGAGGGGTTCAGCGACGTCATCCCTCCAAGCATCCTGAAGGTCGCGCAGCGCGTCGGCGGCGTGGCGCTCGGCGCCTTCGCTCCCGGAAACCGGCTCGTCGGGTTCGTCTTTGGGCTCACCGGGGTCGAAAAAGGCCGGATCGTCCACTGGTCCGACATGCTCGCCGTGACGCCGGAGGCCCGAAATCTCGGCCTCGGCAGGCGGCTCAAGGAAGAACAGCGAAGGGTCGTCCGCGAGCTCGGCGGCGACGTCATTTACTGGACCTTCGACCCGCTCGTGGCGCGCAACGCGCACCTCAACTTGAACCGGCTCGGCGTGAGGGCCAGCGAGTACGTGGTCGACATGTACGGAATCACCGACAGCCCGTTGCACGGGGGCGTTCCCACGGATCGACTCATCGTCGCATGGCCCACTCGCGACGAGGAGATCGCCGAGCGACTCGCCGAGTCGGAACGCGCGCTGTCGTCGCTCGATTGTTGTCAGTCGCCGGTGGTCACGTCGGAATGGATCGCCGAAGTCACCGGCGCGACCATTCTTCCGCACTGCGTCCGCGTGGAGGTTCCCGCGGATGCGGAGACGCTGCTGTTGACCAATCCGGAGGAGGCGGGGCGTTGGCGTGTCTCCGTGCGAGAAGGCGTGTGCTGGGGACTCGCTTCCGGCTATTCCGTGAGCGCGTTTCTTTGGGCGGACGGCGGGTCACCGACGGCCGGCTACTACGTGCTTTCGCGAGTTGCCAGGAGTGCGTCCGGGGGCAGCCGATGAGCGTTCCTGAAACTGTCGCCGGACAGTTCGCGCCGAAACTCCGCGAGCGCCTGGTGACCCTCCGGCGCGATCTGCACCGCCATCCGGAATTGTCTTTCGCGGAAACAGAGACGACGGCGCGGCTCATCGCGGTCCTCGCCGAGATCGGCGTGTCCGACGTGACACGGGTCAAAGAGACGGGCGCGGTCGCCCGCGTTCCGGGACGCACGCGCTCCGCGCCGGTCGTGGCGTTGCGTGGCGACATCGACGCGCTCCCGATTCAGGAGGCGACGGGCCTTTCGTTCGCGTCGGCGGTTCCCGGAGTGATGCACGCGTGCGGCCACGACATCCACGCATCGTGGGCCGTGGGCGCGGCGGCGCTTCTCGCCGAGAATCCCGCCGAGGGCGACGTGCTCGTGGTGTTGCAGCCGGCGGAGGAAGTCGGGCAGGGAGCGCTCGCCGTGCTCGAGAGCGGCGCTCTCGACGATGCGCGCGCGATCTTCGGCGGACATGTGGATCGACGCTTCACCGTCGGTCAGGTGGTGGCCGACGACGGGCCGCTCGCCGCGTCGGCCGACACGTTCGAGATCGAGATCGTCGGCGCAGGGGCGCACGCCGCTCGCCCGCACGAGGCGAGAGATCCGATCGTCGCGCTTGCCGCGGTCGTGATGGCGCTTCAGACGGTCGTCGCGCGGCGGCTCAATCCGGCCACGCCCGGCGTGATCACCGTCGGGACGATCAACGCCGGAACGGCGTCGAACATCATTCCGGACGGGGCACGGGCCACGGGGACCATTCGCGCCGTCGATTCGGGATCGCGCGCCCTCATGCACGAAGAGCTGCGCCGGGTGACCGAGGCGGTCGCCTCGGGGTTGGGCACGGAGGCGCGTGTCACCATAGATCGCGGTCCTCCGCCAGTCGTCAATCCGGTTCAGCAGGCAACGTGGGCGCGCGAGGCGGCGTCGGCGGTCGTGGGTGCGAACAACGTGGTCCCACTAGGGTTTCTGAATCTCGCCGCCGAGGATTTCTCGAACTACATGGAGCGGATCCCCGGTTGTTTCCTTCGCATTGGCGCCCGCGAGCCCGGCGGCCCGGTCATTCCCGCGCATTCGCCGATGTTCGTGCCGTCCGAGGAATCGCTCTTCGTCGGCGCCGCGGTCTTAGCGGAATGCGCACGGGTCGCCTCACGGTCCATCCGATAGATTCGTTGACCGTGAAGATGGCTCGAAGGCTGGTGTTGATTGTAGGCGCTCCGCTGGCGTTGGCCTGCGGCGGCGATTCGACGTCCCCGTCGAGCGGTCCGCCCGCGCATCTCAACGCGGTCAGCGATCTCAATCGCGCCGCGGTCGTCGGGGACACGATTCCCGGCGGCCTCGTCGTCAGCGTGACCGACGCGTCCGGGCGGCCGGTTTCGGGCGCATCGGTGGCCTTCGCGGTCACCGGAGGAAACGGGTCGACGAGCCCGCGCATCGCGACGACGGGATCGAACGGACAGGCCAAGGCAACCTGGAATCTCGGCACGATCGCGGGCGACAACGTGATCACGGCGAGCGTCAGCGGAACAGGCGGCAGCGTGACGTTCCACGCGATGGGCGCGCCCGGACCCACGGCGACGCTGTCGCTGTCGCCAAAGAGCGTGCGCATGCCGGTCAACGTGGACTCGGCGCGAATTGCTGCGGCGAGCCTCGACATGTTCGGCAACGTCGCGACTCCGGCCCCCGTCCTCGTCGCGCGCGATCCGACGCTGCTCAGCATCGACCCGACGGGATTTGTGCATGCACTTCGGCGTGGATCGGCGACCTGGGTCGTCGCCACGTCGGGGCCGAAAGCCGACAGCGTCTTGGTCACGGTCCTCGCGGTCGGCCAATCGATCTGCACCGGAGCGCCGACCCCCGTGGATCTCGCCATCGGCCAGACGATCACCGGTGTTTCTGGCGACGGCTTCTGCGTTCATTCGTCCGCCGCCGGAGCGGAGTACGCGATCATCCCGTACTACAACTCCGGCGTGGCGAGCGCGACGACTGTGCTCGAGGTCCGCGGACAAGGGATCGCGCCGCTCGCGCTGCCTGTGGCGAACATCTTTCGCGCTTCCCCAGGGGCTCCGAACGAGAGGACGCAACAACCGCCGGTCACGATCGACTACAGCTTCGAGAGACGGCTCAGGCAGCGCGCTCGCGCCGAGGCGATGCGCCGTCCCGGCGGGCGCGCCGCCTGGCGCGCGAGCCTCGACGCGGCGCGCGCGACCACGACGCTGGCGATTCCGGCCGTCGGTGATCTTATCTCGCTCAACGCGAACTCCGCCGACCCGTGCGACAACCCGCAGCCCCGCGTCGCTCGCGTCGCCGCGATCACGAACAAGGCGATCATCGTCGCCGACACGAGCAATCCGGCCGGCGGCTTCACGGACGACGAGTACAAGTCGATCGGCGTGACGTTCGACACGCTCGTCGACCCGATCGACCGCGCCGCGTTCGGCACGCCGTCGGACATCGACGGCAACGGCCGCGTGATCATGTTCTTCACGCGCGCCGTCAACGAGCTCACGTCGCCGGGCGCCTTGGGCGTGACGCTCGGATTCTTCTTTCCGCGCGACCTGTATTCCAAGACCACGGCACCGGGCGGCCCGTGCGCAGGCAGCAACTTCGCCGAGATGTTCTACCTGCTGGTTCCGGACACGGGCGGGGTCGTCAACCAGAACAAGCGGTCGAAGTCGCTCGTGCTCACGCTGACGAACGGCAC